>NZ_JBMLTR010000225.1:0-1859 GCF_049239865.1 Aquidulcibacter sp. | reverse complement strand
AAGAACGTCATGACTAAGAATTCACGTTTTCGTCCAAAAGAGGGTGGCCGCGATGGTGGCCGAGACACAGGTCGTGAGCGACCAGCTGGTGCTGCGCCTTGGAAAGCCAAAGGCCAACGTCCCCCGCGCGAGGATAAACCCAGCGATGGCAGTCAATGGATTTATGGCACCCATGCCGTGCTCGCAGCCCTTGCCAATCCGAAACGAAAAGTGCTGGAGCTTCGTGCCACCCGCAACACGCTGGAAGGCTTAGAAGACACCCAAATCGATAAGAGCAAGATCGCCATAACCGATGGCGAAAGTCTGTCGGCACTTTTGCCGCCCGGCGCCGTGCATCAAGGCATTGCCGTGCGCGTACATCCGCTGGAGAGCATCGGCCTTGACCAAGCCCTTCCCAGTGCCGAGGGCATTGCCTTGATCTTGGACCAAGTTACCGATCCACAAAATATCGGGGCGATCTTCCGTTCTGCTGCTGCCTTTGGCGTACGCGCCGTCATCCAACAGGACCGCAAGGCCCCACCCATTACGGGTTCTTTGGCCAAAGCGGCTGTCGGCGGCATTGAGATGGTGCCCGATGTCCGTGTGGTGAACATTGCCCAAACAATCGTGCAGCTGGCCGAAGATGGTTGGATGACAGTCGGGCTTTCGGGCGAAGCTGAGCATGATTTGGCCGACGTTCTGGATGGCTCGCCTGTCGTGCTGGTTATGGGGGCTGAAGGCAAAGGCTTGCGTCATTTGGTGGGGGAACGGTGTGATCGATTGGCGCGTATCCCCATTGATCCGCAAATGGAGAGCTTAAATGTCTCTGCCGCCTCCGCCATTTCACTTTATGCCGCACATATGGCGCAAACGAAGAAGTCGATTGGTTCATGACGCCTGAAACCATGATGAGTGAGGGCATCAAGCTCCTCGAAATTCTCGCCATTGATGTAGCCCTATCGGGCGATAATGCCATTGCGGTTGGCTTGGCAGCGGCGGGCCTGCCCGTCGAACAACGCCGGAAAGTGATCTTCTGGGGCCTGGCCGGAGCCGTCGTGCTGCGGGTTTTGTTTGCACTGGTTGCTGCAAAGCTCTTGCTCATCACAGGCCTGCAATTGCTCGGCGGCTTGCTGCTCGTCTGGGTTGGTTGGAAGCTTTTGACGGAATTGCGCGAGCAAGATGCGGCCGATGCCGATCATGATGGGATAGCAGATCACGCGACTGCCCATCCTAAAACGCTGACGAGTGCCATCATCACCGTGATGATCGCCAATCTATCCATGTCGCTCGATAATGTGCTGGCGGTGGCTGGCGCGGCGCAAGGCCATATGGTGGTATTGGCACTCGGTCTCTTGTGCGCGATTGGCTTTATGGCCCTTGCGGCAGACCTCATTGCCAATCTTCTGCAAAAGCACCGTTGGATTGGCTATTTAGGGGTGGCGGTCATTTATCTGGTTGCTGCCAATATGGTCTGGCATGGCGGCCTGCAGGTGTGGGAATTCCTCGTCGCTAAAACCAGCTAACACGAGCTAGTCCGCCAGCACTTTTGCGACCAACTCAACATCTTCAGCCGAGGTCTGCCATGAGGCTACGAATCGGTAAGTATCTGGACCCAAAGTTGTCCACGGATAAAAGCTAATCCCTGCAGACTGGAGCTCGGCTACTTTGCTGGCATCGAGGCGTACAAACACTTCATTGCCATGCACAGGGGCGGCTAGGCTTGCCCCAGCCCGCTCAAAGCCTGCACCCAGATCGCGCGCCATCTGATTGGCGTGACCCGCGAGGTTCAGCCACAGGCCATCCTCCAGCATAGCTACCGCCTGTGCCGCCAAATAGCGGTGCTTGGAGAAAAGTTGGCCAGCGCGCTTGCGCAAATAGGC
>NZ_JBMLTR010000224.1:0-70312 GCF_049239865.1 Aquidulcibacter sp. | reverse complement strand
AGATGTCGTCAAACCGGTCCCACATCCGTTCAGACGTCGTGGCATCCAAGCTTTGCCGATTATAGTCAACAATCCACCAGATGTTGCGCAGATCGTGCTTATAGGCCTCAATCAAGGCCTCATAAATATTGCCTTCGTCGAGTTCTGCATCACCCAAAAGCGCGATCATGCGGCCCATAGATTCAGCTGGCACACGGCCACGGGCGGCCAAATAATCCTGCACCAAAGCGGCAAAGGCCGTTACAGCAACCCCAAGACCGACTGAGCCGGTCGAGAAGTCGACGTCGTCCTTATCTTTGGTCCGGCTTGGATAGGATTGCGCGCCGCCAAGGCCGCGAAACCGCTCCAATTGTTCCCGTGTCTGGCGACCAAACAGATATTGCGCGCCATGAAACACGGGGCTGGCATGGGGCTTTACCGCAACCCGGTCTTGCGGACGCAGCGCTTTAAAATAGAGCGCCGTCATCAAGCTTGTCATAGATGCACATGATGCCTGATGCCCGCCGACCTTCAGCCCATCGCGATTCGGGCGCACATGATTGGCGTTATGGATGGTCCAAGAAGCGAGCCACAAAAGGCGCTCTTCCACGGTTGAGAGGGCGGCTAGCTCGTCTGGCGAGAGCGATGGCTTGGGGACAGGAGCAATAGCATTCATGGCTACACTTTAGCCTTACCCGCCAAATCCCGCCAGTGCTGGTTTCCGGCAACTTACTCAGCAGCAGCGGCCTGTGCTTGTGTCTCGCTGCGCTCAAAGTCCTCAATCGCTTTGGCGCGGGCCTCAGGACTGCCAGTAAAACGTGCCAACAACATGTACACCACGGGAACGACATAAAGCGTCAATGCCGTCGCGCACAGCACGCCGAAAACCACGACCACGCCAATATTGGCGCGCGCTTCACTGCCAGCCCCGTGTGACAAGGCCAGCGGCAACGCCCCAGCAACCGTAGCAACCGAGGTCATCAGGATCGGGCGCAAGCGAAGGTCGGCAGCCTCAGCAATCGCATCGCGAACAGAGCGGCCCTCATCGCGCAATTGGTTGGCGAACTCCACGATCAAAATGCCGTTCTTAGCCGCCAAAGCTACTAGAATAATCAAGCCAATCTGGGAATAAATGTTGAGACTAAAGCCAGCCGCATAGAGCCCGAACAATCCCCCAGCGATGGCTAGCGGCACGGTGATCATAATCGTCAATGGGTGGACGAAACTTTCAAATTGCGCGGCCAAGGTCAAAAATACGATCAGGATCGCCAAAGCGAAGGCAAAGCCGATGGCAGAGCCTGCCTCTTTAAATTGTTGCGACTGGCCCGTGTAGTCGATTTTCATATCGGGCTTCATATCTTCCGCTGCTGTCTCTTCTAACCACTTCACGGCCTCGCCAATGGAATAGCCTTTGTTGAGATTGGCAGTGATTGTGACGGCGCGCAATTTATTCACGCGCGGCAGATCATCTGTTCCACCCAAATTCTTGGTAGTGACAAGATTGGAAAGAGGGACAAGCTCTCCCGTGCGATCAGACCGTACATATATCCGGCCAAGTGCTTCAACGCTTTGCCGCTCGCGGCGATCAACTTGGAGAATGACGTCATATTCTTCACCGTCAGCTGGATATGTACCAACCCGACGCAAGCCCGTGGTGGCTTCCAAGGTGCGACCAATGGATTGGACAGAGACCCCTAGCGCTGCAGCCCGCTCCCGATTGATGGCAATTTCAATCTTGGGCGAAATCGGCTCATAATTCATCCGTATACGGGCAAACCCTTCATTGGCACGACCGCTTGCGACGATTTTTTCAGCAACAGCTGCCAGTTCTAGGTAATCACTGCCGCCCAGAACGATAGAAACCCCATCATTTCCGCCGCCGCCACGCCCGCCGGAAAACGCGTTTTGCATAGAAGCCCGGAACTGCGCGCCTGGAATGCCCGCCAGCTTACGGTTAAGCTCATCTACAATCTCGTTACCATCGCGACGCGTGCCCCATTCGGCCAAGAACACCCGACTAAGCCCGCGGTTCATCCGGTTGGTGCCTTGATCTTGGAAGTTCGGTGCGATGACGAGAGTTCGAGACGCTTCACCGCTTTTGACATATTCGGCGAGCACGGGCTCGATCTTGGCGACAATCTGGCGGGTATAGGCAAAGCCCGCGCCTTCAGGCCCGCTGAATTGCACCGTGATATTGCCGCGATCTTCCAGTGGGATAAGCTCGCTGGGTAGTTTGGCAGCAAAAAATCCTGCCGCCAGAATCGCGACGCCCATGACAGCAAACGCGGTCTTCGGGGCCTTCAAACTCGCCTTGACCGACGTAGCATAGGATGCACGAACGGCGTCAAAAGACTTATCGATAAAAGCGGAAAGCTTGTTGGTCTTGTCTGCCGGACGCAAGAGGAGCGAGCCCATCATAGGGGTCAGGGTCAAGGCTACGAAGGCTGAAATTGTTACGGCAGACGCAATAGTCACCGCTAACTCGACGAACAGGCGGCCGACGAAACCGCCGGTGAACAAGAGCGGCGTAAAGACCGAGACCAAAACGGCTGTCGTCGCGATCACCGCAAACGCTACTTGATTGGTACCGCGCTGAGCCGCGATGAGCGCAGGCTCACCCTGATCAATCCGGCGCTGGATGTTCTCCAAAACTACAATAGAATCATCAACAACCAAGCCAATAGCAAGAACCAATGCCAAGAGCGTAATGAGATTAATTGAAAAGCCAAAAACGCCCAATACGCCGAAAGTCGCAATCAAACACACTGGGATGGTCGCAGCCGGCAAAAGGGCCGCGCGGAACGAGCCCAGAAACAAGAAAATGACGAGGATCACCAAAACAATGGCTTCGGCCATCGTGGTCCAGACGCCAGAAATCGCGCGCTCAATAAAGACCGTTGAGTCAAAAGCGACTACAATTGTTGTGCCTTTGGGCAGAGTTTTAGCAATGACATCGTTTTGCGCTCGAATTGCCTTCGCGACCTCCAGCGCATTGGCATTGGATTGTCGCACGATGCCAAGCCCGACTTGATTGACGCCATTACCCCGAAAAATCCGCCGGTCATCTTCAGGTTCCACGGCCACGCGGGCGACATCCTCAAGGCGCGTTACCCGTCCATCACCGCTACGGCCAATCGGCATGCGCCGAAACTCTTCCGCCGTGCGATAGCCGCGCGCGATGCGCATTGTATAGTCGCGTTCTTGGCCCTCGATTGTACCTGCTGGCAATTCGACATTCTGCGTCCGTAGGGCGGCATCGACATCATCGGGGGTAAGCCCGCGCGCGGCGAGCGCTTCGGTATCCAGCCACACCCGCATGGATTGGCGCAGGCCGCCAAACACGCGAACCGTCGCCACCCCGTCAATCGCGCTCAATCGGTCCACCAAGGTCCGCTCGGCAAAACTTGTCAGTTGGGCGGTCGTCAAATTGCTCGACGCCAAATTGAGGAACATGATTGGATCAGAATCGGCGTCGGATTTTTCCACCTGTGGCGGATCTACACCCTGAGGCAGACGGTTTTGAATCCGGCTAACCGCGGCGCGCACGTCATTGGCTGCCTCGTCTAGATTCCGAGACAACTTAAACTCAACCCGTATGGACGAACGGCCATCGCGGCTCGATGCCTGAATGGAGGCGAGGCCTTCGATCCCTGTCAACTGGTCTTCGATAATCTGGGTAATGCGCGTCTCAACAATATCAGACGACGCCCCACGATATTGGGTAGTGATCGAAACAATTGGTGGATCAACGGCGGGCAGCTCGCGCAAAGGCAGACTGCGAAAGGCGATCAAGCCAAACGCAATCAAGAGCAGACTGGCGACTGTGGCCAGAACTGGGCGTTTGACCGAGACGTCCGCGAGAAACATCAGCCGCCACGCCCATCTGATTTAGCCGCAGGCGCTGCTGCTTTGGTATCCGCCGACTTCGCCCCCGGTGTACCACCGCCGCCAACCGGCTTAATGGCTTGACCGTCCCGCAGGCCGACAAGGCCCTCGGTGATCACCATCGTATTGGCGGGAAGTCCGCTGACAATTTCGGCAAAACCATCGCGGCGCATCCCGATGCTAACCGGAATGCGTTTGGCCTTCTGTCCATCCTTGCCATCGCTTTGGGCGATGAAAACAAAGCTGGCATTACCCTCTTCGAGCAGCGCAACTTCAGGCACTGCCGGCATGCGCCGATCTGGTGTGATCAGATCCACACTCATCAACATGCCTGGACGCAATCGACCGTCGGTGTTTGGAATATAAGCGCGCGCGCGGATGGAGCGCGACCGCGGGTCAATGCGCGTATCGACAAACCGCACGGTGGCTTTGTATAACTGGTCTGGGATCGCGGTAGAGCGGATCGCCACTTCCGTGCCGACTTGTAGCGAGTTTATTCGAGTTTCTGGTACATCAAAATCAACTTTGATCTGCGAGATGTCATCCAAAGTCGCCAACACGTCGCCAGGTCGGGCCAATTGGCCGGGGCTTACGGTGCGCAGACCAATACGTCCCGAAAAGGGTGCGCGAATGATGCGGTCTGACAAGCGCGACTGCACCGAATTGGTGCGACTCGCCACACTTTGAGCCCGTGCGCGGGAAGATTGTGCGCGCTGATCAACGCTTTGAGCGCGACGAGTCAGCGCATTAGCCCGCGCCTTTTGCGTTTCAATCCGCTGAGAGGCCCCCTCCGCCCGCTCTTTAGCTACTTGAAACCGGGACTCAGCGGATTGCAATTGTGCCCGCGCTGAATCCAGGCGGGCTTTGGAGGCAAAGCCGCGATCGGCCAATGCCGTCACACGATCAAAATTCAGCTTGGCTTCACTTCGCACCGCCTCAGCTTCGGCAATTCCAGCTCGCGCTGCTTCAAGGTCACGGCTAACCGCATTGATTTCATTATAGGCTGCATCGGCTTCTGCCCTTGCCGCAGCGGCTTCCTGATAGACGCCATCGGCATCATCAAAAGCGGCTGCAACATCATTGCGTGCGCCACCAAGGTCCGCTGATTGTTCAGTCCGCGCCAAAACGATCAAGATCGCCCCACGTTGCACATTTTGGCCACTCTCAAAACGGACTTCATCAACAACGTCCTGAACTTTGGAGGTAACTGTGATGGATTCGTTGGCCAAAGCGGTTCCGGGGATTTCCACACGATCGGAAAAAACACGCACTTCGGCTTTGGTCAACGTAACATTAGTTGGCCGAGACCCTGCTTTGCCTGCCCCGCCCTTACCTTGGCTCGCAGACGCACCTGCCGTGCCACCCATCTTCGGCTTGCCGAAAAGACCAACTTCCTTCAACAACACGAAGGCAAACATAGCGACAAAAGCCGCCCCCGCCAAAGCAAAGAAAAAGTGTCGTCTTAGAAACTCAGGCAAAACAAATATCTCCGAGACAGGCTTCTCATTGCCTTCGTGACTTTAGTAGCGGAAGTTTAGCGTGCGGGTGAACGCTTTGTCATTATGATCCCTGCACTTTTATCGCTTTTGACGCAATCTGAACGCCGCGTGATCAGATTGACTGCCGCAGCAACACCCAATGGGGCAAATAGGGCAAAATACTTGCTTTTCCAGTCAGAATTTCTGCCACAACCCGACCACAAAGCCACGGTCCGCGCGCGTAGAATCTTGGGACAAGGTCTGTCGCCAGCCAAGCTCAAGGGCTAGCCTGTCAGACAAAGGCCGAACAAAGCTGATTTGCGTCCGGACAATCGCCTTCGTGCAGCCATTGCCATCCCCAAAAGCCTTCACGATAAACTTTTGATTTTTGGCCATGTTGAGCCCCAATGTGGCGTCAAATCGGCCGCCGACGCCAGCCTCCCCGCACGAGCGCGAGGCTGCTTCCACATTGAGCCAGCCCTTATCCCCAAAGCTCTTACCGATCGCAATCCGCGTCTCTACCCCGAAGGCGCGATCACGTTGTTCCCCAGAGTTCGGGATGGAAAAGCCACCAATTTGGGTTGAAACAGCAACAGTTTCGCTGACGTAGAGCTTGCGTCGTGCCGCTACCATCACTTCATCCAATACCCATTCCTCAGATGGCGATTGCACAGCTTGGCTGAGCGAAGGGGCGGCCACCAAGGCCCAACCGCGCTTCAGGCCATATTCTCCATACAGCTCAAATGACGTACCAGGTTGCGCTTGGTCGGTTTTGACTTCGACCAAATTGGCAATCAACACGCCATGATGCGGGGCCGGCAGCCATGCACCAGCAGCCGTAGCCGCGGGTGTAAGCCCGACCCACGCACAACAAAGCCAAGCTGAAAGCTTGGAGCGACTTAAGCGTTGAACCCTGGAGATTGGCGTGCCACCTTGCGCAAGAGGCCCGGCCACGCCAACATTCCGCCAAGTGCCTGAGTAAATGCAGGTTTGACTTGCTGGCCTACCCGCTCCTCCATCGCCTCATCACAGGTCAAAAGCTCTCCACCCGCTTGGGCGAGGACCTGCATCTTGCAAGCGCGTTCTAGGTAAAACATCCGCATGAAGGCCGACGCGGCAGACTCACCAACCGTCAGCGTTCCGTGGTTACGCAGTAACATAAAGTTCTTGGTGCCAATATCTTTCACCAAACGCTCGCGCTCATCAAGGTCGAGGGCAACGCCTTCGTAATCATGATATGCAAGGTCCGCCGTACAGGCCATCGCCGTTTGCGAAATTGGCAAAAGACCGCCCTTTTGCGCGCTTACGGCAACCCCAGCGTCGCTGTGGCAATGAATGACGCACATCGCATCCTCGCGGGCAGCGTGAATCGCCGAGTGAATGGTAAAGCCAGCTGGATTGATGAAATATGGCGTCGGCTCAATGACATTGCCATTTAAGTCGACCTTCACCAGCGAAGAAGCTGTAATCTCGTCAAACATGAAGCCGTAGGGATTAATCAAGAAGTGATGATCCGGTCCTGGCAGGCGCAAAGAGATGTGCGTGAAAATCATATCATCCCAGCCGTAAAGCGCGATCAAACGATAAAGAGCCGCGCAATCGACACGCGCGCGCCACTCTGCATCGTCAACTTTTTCACCGTAGATTGGGGCAGCGCTGGCCATCATACCAGTTAAAGCAGGCGCTGCGCCTGCGGGCAAAGCGGTACCACCCTGCGAGCTTGAATTCTGGGTATGAGCATTCATTAAACGTTACCTCCACGACCGGGACAGCACTCTTGCCCCACTTTGATTTTGGGTCAAGTTACCTGCAGAAACTCTGCATTCTTATGAATGCCGTTTACATTCTGGTAACCACACCAACACTACCCATCATAACGCAATGGGAAACAATAGCACCAATCATCCCCTAATTTCGCTCGCAGAAAACAGTTCGCGCGAGGCCAGAGAGGCATTGGTAGCTGCTACTGCCGCTCAGTTCCTCGATACGGGCGAAGAAGCCAGTTTGATGGAGCGGACATTATTCTCTGATATCCTCGTCAAACTCTATAATTTTGCGCGGCAAGAAGTTCGTTTGAAGCTGTCGGCAACTTTGGCAATGGCGGATTGGGCCCCGATCGAGTTGGTTCGGGAACTGGCCTTGGATTCCTTCGATATCGCGCAACCAATCCTAGCCTTCTGTCCCATTCTCAATGACGATATTCTTGTTGAGGTAGTCAAAGCCTGCGGCTTTGAACATCGCATGACGATTGCCGAGCGTTCGTGCATTGGCGAGATGGTCTCTCACAGCCTGATTGAGACGGAAGACAAGAAAATCCTCAGCAATTTGGCATCAAATGTGACGGCTCGGATCGCCGCAAGTGATTTTGAGCGCGCCATGAATGTGCTGTCTGATACCCCAGACTCACTTAATTCCCTCATTACCCGTCACGACTTGCCCCCTAGCCTGGTTGCTGCTGCTTTTGCGATCGCCGGCGCAGAAGCCCGTGACGTCATCACCGCTCGCGTATCCCCACGTATTGCCAGCCGTTTGGTAAATGTTGTTGCTGAATCGACAGCGGAAGCCGCTTCACAGGCCACGAAGAGTCTCTTCCATCATCCCATGCCTGAGCGTGTCGTCGAGACCGTTCGCAAGACCACGCGCAATTTAGATGTGAAGCCAACCCCCGGTTTCTTGGTCGCAGCTTTGATGCGCGGAGAGCGTGAGCATTTTGTGCGCGGCATCGCCCGTATCTTGGAATTGCCCGTAGCGGGTGTCAGCCGGAAACTCGTGAGCGCTGAAACTGAGAGCATCGCGCTTGCAGCTCGGGCGGCTAATTTTGATTCCTCAATTGTCAGAACTATTTACGAGACTCTAGAGGTGCGTTCGATTCCGTGGACCATCGGGGACGATCGCACTGTCGCTCTCGTCTGGATGCGTTGTTCGCCCGGCGCAGCGCGCACTGCCTTTGCAAAAGGCATGACCAACTAATAAAGAGTAGAAGCCGCTCTCTTCTCGTTCTAGAGGGATGGTTTGCCTTTGGTTGGATAGAGTCCATGACGACTTCGCGTAGACGCCTTGAACGCATTGCTTTTGTTGCCAGCGCGCGACCGGAGGCACGCGAAGCCATGTTGCGCATGCGTCATCTTTATGGCTCGGTTAAAGAAAGCGATGCCGATGTAATTGTAGCCCTCGGAGGCGATGGCTTGATGCTGGAGACCCTCAGACGGCATATGGATGACGGCATACCCGTGTTTGGTTTAAACCAAGGCACAATTGGCTTTCTGATGAATGATTACCGCGAGGGCGATTTACCCGACCGAATCGCTGCAGCCAAAGCATCGGTCATCCATCCATTGCGTATGTCCACCGTTCAAGTTGATGGCCAAATTCACGATCATGTTGCCATCAATGAAGTATCTCTCCTACGTCAAACCCATCAGACCGCGAGATTGCGGATCGTAGTGGATGAAGCAGAGCGACTGAATGAGATCATTTGTGACGGGGTGCTGGTTGCAACACCTGCTGGCAGTACGGCCTACAATCTCTCGGCCCATGGCCCGATTTTGCCGTTAGGATGTGGATTACTCGCACTGACACCGATCAGCGTGTTTCGTCCTCGCCGGTGGCGGGGTGCGTTACTTCGACGAGAATCACATGTGCGGTTTGAAGTCTTGGATGCAGACTTACGCCCAGTAGCAGCCTCTGCTGACAGCCAAGAAGTCCGCAATGTTGCTAGCGTTAGCATTCGAGAAGATCGTTCGCGCAGCATGGTCATGCTGTTCGACCCGGATCGATCCTTGGATGAGAGGATGTTGGCCGAACAATTTGCGCAGTAATTCAATCTGTTTGCTCATACGACTCTAAGTACCCTTAGGTATCTGCGCACAACAAACAGACCAAGTTTCGCTCTTTCATAATCTATTAAACGCAATTTGATAGGTATTCATTTAGAGTGGAGTTTAAGATGTCCAGCCAAGACGACCAAGTTGAATTTATCTCCCCACCTAACCGCTTGAAAGCGAAATTGGGTAATCGTCTTGGCGGGTTCGACGCCGCAGCGATTGCTCGAGCAGAAGCGGCTCTGGCATCCATGTCTGACCAATTTGGCGGTTGGCTGAATGATGAGCTGGTCAAGCTTGAAGCGGCTTATGCCGTTGTAAACAAGCAAGGGTCGGGTGAACATGAACTCGAAGAATTTTACCGCCGTGCGCATGACTTGAAGGGCTTGGGTTCTACCTATGGCTTCCCGATTGTCTCGCAATTTGCGGCATCCTTGTGCAAGTTGATCGATAGTCCTGAAGGTCGCGCCCAAGCCCCGCGTCAAATTCTGGACGCCCATGTCGGCGCGATCATTGCAGCGGTGAAGCAAAACATCAAAGATAGCGATCATCCGATCGGCAAAGCGTTGTTGATCGAGTTGCAGACGCAGGTGAATCGCTACGCAGCTGGCCAGTAAACAACACCAATCTTTTCCAAGAAAAAACCCGGCCATTTGGTCGGGTTTTTTCTTTGGCAATACGCGTAAAATTGTCCCGACCGATCTGACTGCCGCTTAAGGCCTGACTGCTAGCACAGTACTGGTTCTAACTTGCCAGGATGTGGATCAGGGTCGAGACGATGGTATCGCAAGTGGTTTCCTTGGCACGCGTTGAATTGCTTTCAAGCCTCGCTGCGGGCGAAATCCAACTCGCTTTTCAGCCACAAGTCGATCTATCCACCAAAGAAATTGTCGCCTTTGAAGGTGTCGCCCGCTGGCACCACCCAAAGCTTGGCATATTATCCCCCGGCCTTTTCTTCAGCCTCGCAGCCAAGGAAGGCCTCATTGGCGTGATGAGCCGAACGCTTGCCGCCCAAGCTGCACGCGCCGTCTATACTTGGCGCAATCATGGCCATGCCATTGATGTCGCTATCAACATCTCCATGACGGACGTTCTGGACCCTAGCTTTGGTCGAGATCTAACCGCTTGTGTACTGAGTGAAGGTGCGCGACCGGAGTGGATCATCCTCGAGATTGACGAAGAGGAATTGACCTGCATCGGCAGTCAAGGCTTCGCCTGTTTGGAGATATTGGCCGGCTTTGGCTTCAAAATCGCTCTAGACGCCAAGGGACCACCAAGTCTTGCGCTCGACAAACGGGCGCGCGCCCTCTTCTGCCAGCTTAAGTGTGGTGGCTCAACGATGCTAACGGTTGCTAGCCGCCTTCATTCTGTCGGTGCCAGCGCCTTTATGCGCCGAATTCAAGCGGCTCAAGCCGCCGACATTCCGGTTGTCGCGGTCGGGGCAGAAACCGCCAAGGCGATCCGGCAATGCAATCAGATTGGCTTCACCCGGCTACAAGGACATTTTGTTTCGCCGCCTTTAAGTTTTCAGGCAGCCTCAGAAATGCTGCGCGAACAACCGTCTGGGCTGGAACGCGGTGATGAAGCAATACCAAAGCCAAGAGCTGAATTACGAGCTTTGGACACGTCATTAGAGACCGTGCAAGCGCAAGACCAAACTGATTTGGTTCCAAGCGACACACACACCCCCCTCCAGCTTTTCAGCCTAGAAGAGTTGACGGATTTGGCTCAAACCAGCTCCGAAGCGGCTTAACCGACAGCGACGCGCTTTTCTTCAGCCTCTTCCCGCACATAGTCGAGCTTTTCGAGGAGGTAGTTCAAATCCTCGTCCGGGATAGACTGGAACCGTGTCAGGACGCGCTCAATCATGCGCTTGCGGAAGCGGATACGATCGTCAGCCGTGCCGTCAAACTCGGTCTCATGCAAGACTTCGATCGCTGCCCGGAAAGCCGGATAAAGGCTTGGCGGCATGTTGGCTCGCTCGAAGATCGCGCGAAGCCCCATGGTGCCGCCATCATGAACCAACAGCCAAGCTTTGTTGTGCGGAATGCCTGCCAGTTCAGCAAAGGCATATTCAACCAAACGCACTTCACCCTGGCAAAGCGCGCGTAGCACAAAGCTGGGGGTCAAGCGGCCATTGAGATGCAATTGCTGGACATATCGCTTCATGTCGGCCTGCAAGCCAGCCTGCGCGATCAAATCAATGCCAGCGCGCTCACGCGTGTTGGTGGCTAGATCGATTGCCATTTGCGGCGGCATGGCATGCTTTTCGACCAAACGATCAAACAATTCACCCGTCAAGCGCGCTGCTAACTTTTCAGAAACCAGCACAGGCAAGATCGGCCGCTCAAGCATTGCCTCTTGCAAGGCTCGCCCAGTTGGGAAACGGTCCAGGGCACGGGTCATGCCTACATCATTGAATTCGGCAGCTTCATTATGAAGCGCTTCAATGATAGCGCCATCCACACCAAAGGTGCATAAAGCCGTGGTGACCGCCTCCGACAAAGTCTCACGACGGGCGATTGCATATTGGCGAGCAGGCTCTGCCGATTCAAGAATTTCAACCAGATCCTCATCACTGAGTACTGGTGAACTTTCCAGCAGTGGCACTGCAATCGATTCAATATCGCGCGCGAGCTTTGATGCAATTTCTGGAGGAAGGTTTGGCGAAGCCTTCAAGGTCACGGCCAATGCACGGCGCACGCGCTCAGCGGCGCCTGTGACGACAATCTGCAAGATTTGCTCAGCATATGCGCGTTCTTCATCGGTCAAGGTCACCGTATCGATACGTCGACACAGCCGATAACAGGCCAAAGCGCGATCCTCATCGGTATCGCCTTTGATTAAGGCCCGAATGTCTGCTTCACTCAGATTTACGCGTAGCGTTGAAACGCCCATGACACATCGCTCCCAGAACCACATTTGCCGTGATTCGCAACACAGCTAAGGTGCTCTGTTAGGGTTAATGGCGTCTTTACACAGGTAAACACTTGGGCTGTTGTGATGCAGGTCGAGTATAAAAATCAGAATCTAAAAATCAAAATCTTCGGGGAAACACATCATGCTGCTCACGGGTCTCAAAGTCATCGAATACGCCACATACATCGCAGCACCAGGTGCCGGTGGCTTGATGGCCGATTGGGGAGCGGACGTAATTAAGATAGAACCGCCCGGTGGCGATCCGATCCGTCGCTTCTTTGATACCATCGGCTCTGATATCGCGGAGAACCCGGTTTTTGACCTCGATAATCGCGGCAAGCGCTCCATCATCATTGATACTGCACAGGACGAAGGCCGCGATTTGGTGAGGAAATTGGTAGCAGACGCCGATGTCTTTATCACCAATGTGCGTCCGGGCGGCCTGACACGCGCGGGTCTCGACTATGCCGCTTTATCAGCCGTAAACCCCCGTTTGATCTACGCCAATGTCACTGGATACGGACTAGAGGGCCCCGATGTGGACCGCGCTGGCTTTGATGTGGCTGCGTTCTGGTCGCGCTCTGGCTGGGCTCGGCTGACGGCGCCGAAAGGCGTTGAGCCCTTTCCGATCCGCACCGGTGTCGGAGATCACATCTGCTCGCTTTCAACCGTTGCCGGCATTTTGGCGGCAGTACATAGCCGTCACAGCACGGGTAAGGGGCAGCATGTTGATGCATCCCTCCTGCGCGCCGGCACATATACATTGGGCTCGGATATGTCGATCCAGATGCGTTTTGGCCGGCTGGCGTCGACTCGCCCTCGCCCTGAGGCCGTCAATCCACTGGCCAACTTCTTTCAATGCCGCGATGGTCGCTGGCTGACTCTCCTGCCCCGGCAAGGAACCGCCGATTGGCCGGGCTTCTGCAAAGCCCTGAGCCTTGAAGACCTGCAAAACGATCCCCGTTTTGCCACTTCGAAAGCACGACGAGAGAATGGGCCAACCTTGGTTGCCTTGATGGATGAGGTTTTCGCGTCCCGCGACTTCGCCGATATTGCGACCCGATTAGACGCCCACGATCTCGTCTGGGCTCCCGTGCAAAGCCCCGCTGAAACCGTCGCCGACCCGCAATTCTTGGCCGCCGGTGGCATGACCCAGATTGAGGATGGGCAAGGCGGTTCTAAGGCTTCTCCCTCAGGGCCAATTCGCTTCCCCGGCATCCCAGAGGCGACCAAGCGGCCGGTGCCCACACCCGGCAAGGATGCACGCGCGGTCTTGGCCGAGGCAGGCTTTAGCGAGAACGAAATCGAAGTCCTTCTGGCGAAGAATACAGTCGCTGAGAAGCTCTAGCCCCCTGTGGTCGCCTGTTCACGGACAGGCCACCATAAGGGGCCAACGGCGACTAGCAGCACCAGCATATTGAACAGAGCATTGGACGGATTGCCCGAGGCAATCGACCCAGCACTGTCTAAACAAAACCACGTCAGAATGCCCGCCAGTGCGGTACGTCGGACGGCCTCTGGCGCATGATCATAGACCCAAACTGATAAGCACCAGATCATCACGCCCCAGCCTGCCAAAAATCCCCCCGTGAGCGCTGAAAGAAAGCGGGTATCGGGAGAGGTGTAGGTTGTCCCGCCATCCAATGGCCAACTGAGCAGATCCAAGGTCCATCTGGCAGGCTCAAGCGTCGCCGCCATGGTTCCTAAAAAGAACACCGGACCAAATGAGCCCACGACCACAGCCGTGACTTTCAGCCAGAATTTATGGAAGGCGTGGCTCATCGCCCTCACCCGGTTGGCCATTGCGCGAGGATAGTTGCTGCATCGAAATAGTCCCGCCAATAGGTGATCAAGCCATCTTTGACTTCAAAGACCCCAGTCACCGGCAACTCGACCCATTTGTCTTTCAGACGATGGCGATCCAGCCGCTCTAAAAACACAATCCCGCCGCTGGCAGACTCCCGCAGAATTCTGAATTCATTCTCCAGAGTTGGCGAAAAGAAGGGCTCAAGCACGGCGCGAATGCCCTCAGGCCCCGTGACTTCGCCAATGGGCGGGGGATTAATATAGACACAAGTTGGCGAGACGAGAGCTAAGGCAGTGTTATAGTCCAAAGGCTCCATCGTCTTTAAGAAGCGGCGGACAATATCGAGCGCTTGGGTGCTTGTATCTGTCATAATGTTCTCCTCTCGGGTGCGAACCACAACTTCACCGAGATCGGCAGCGCGTGCAATTACGTCGGGGGTTATTGCGAGCGAGCTTGCGCCGCGGCGCGGAACATGGCCTCGGTTTCTGAGTCTGCTGGAAACAAAGTCTCGAGTCGCAATTCATCGGCCGTAATGTCCTGCGCTGTCCCAAAGGTGGCTACAACAGCAAACATCGAGACCTTGAGACCGTGAATGTCCATATTGAACGGGATAACGGGCACCAGCGAGGCCTCTGCTGCAGACCATAAAATATGTGGATCTTGATAGGGGGCGAGCTCCTCCAAGACTGCCTTCATGTCTGTCCCTGCCAAGGCTTCCGCCTCGCGCTGTGCACGTTGCCACATCAATGGGCCAACTGCCGCCCAATTGGTGACGAAGGGCCGAATGCCGTCTGGATGAAAAAACAAGCGCAACAGATTGCGACCCTCACCACCGACCCGTGACCAGATGTCATCGCCCAACATGGCATTTAACTGATCGAAAGATTGGTTGGACAAACGGACATTCCAAGCCCGGTCCAACGCAATCGCGGGAAAAGGCTCATGCGCTGTCAGCATCATCCGGATAGCAGCCATGACTTGCCCCATTTGCGGGTCATCCAATTCACGGGTCTTAAAGATGGGCGCAAAGCCGGCGGCGGTCAGCCAAGCATTTCGGTCGCGTAGCGGGACTTCCAATGTCTCGCTCAATTGTAGGATCATATTGCGACTAGGATTGGCCCGGCGCGATTCTAGAAAACTGACGTGTCGTTGCGAAACACCAGACATAAGTGCCAGATCTAATTGGGATAAGCGGCGCTTTTGTCGCCAGTCGCGTAAAAGCTTGGCGAAGTTGCCATCGGCCTCGGCCTGTCGGGTTTGAACAGTGATTGTCATCGAATATCTCCCGCCTGCCCGCTGAAACTGACATGACCGTGCAGGCAATTCAATGATGTGAGAGGTAATTGCCCGCTAGCAGAAACGGGATCAATCTGCCGCCCATCTGTTTGGGGAGGTTTTTCATGTCTGCTTTCTGGCGCGCCTATTTCGGCGCATTTTGTGCATCCTTGGTGTTGTTCGGCGCAGTCTTGTGTGCCGGTGCATTCGCGCCGACAAACGGGCCGGTCTCCCTGCTCATCAAGACTCTTTCTGGAGGCAATGCAGCAAACTTTGAGCCTGCCCTGCGCTTTAGCTTGGGTCTTATGGGCGCGCTGACGATTGGCTGGGCAGTTATGATTTATGGCGTGATGCGGGTGGCCTTCACATTGGGCCCGCAGGGCCGACCGCTATGGGACGCGATTACCGCTGGCCTGATCAGTTGGTATGTCATAGACGGAATCTGCTCGATCGCGACAGGCTTTGCCCTCAACATCATCCCCAATACCGCTCTGGCAGCCATGTATCTGGTCGGCCTTACCCAAAGTGGGGCAATGAAGCGCTGAATGGCTCTTCTGCTTCAGTCACAACATAGGACATCCAATGAACGCGCTCAGAACCCCCGAAGACCGCTTCGAGTCCCTGGTCGATTTTCCCTACAGGCCACAGTATGTGACTGACCTTGCAGGCTATGAAGGCTTGCGCGCGGCTTATGTGGACGAAGGCTCAGTTGAGGCAAATCAAGTCTTCTTATGTCTCCATGGCCAACCGACTTGGAGTTATCTCTACCGGAAAATGATCCCGGTGTTTGTGGCCTCGGGTGGCCGTGTGGTTGCGCCTGACCTTTTAGGCTTTGGACGATCCGATAAGCCTGAAGACGAAGAAATCTATGGCTTTGATTTCCATCGTAACTTCCTGATCGCATTGATCGAACGGCTTGATTTGCGCAATATTACCTTGGTCGTGCAAGACTGGGGCGGGCTGCTGGGCTTGACGCTGCCGGTAGTGCCACGTGTGGCCGCGCGCATTTCACGCCTCATCATCATGAACACGACGTTAGCAACAGGCCATCCGCCCAGCGACGGGTTTATGGCTTGGCGCGCCTATTCCGGTTCCCGTCCAGATTTGGCGGTCGGTGCGCTCATGCAGCGTTCGACCCCGCAATTGAGCACAGATGAAGCGGCTGCCTATGACGCACCCTTCCCTGATGCCAGCTTCAAAGCGGGGGTGAGAGCGTTTCCCAAGCGCGTCATGACCGACCCAGATATGGCTGGCGTTGACGTTTCGCTGGCCGCTAGGACATTCTGGGCCGAACACTGGCAAGGCCAAAGTTTCATGGCTTGGGGCGCGGCGGACCCCGTCTTTGGGCTCGACATCATGAACGACATGCAGCAACTGATCCGGGCCTGCCCGACCCCAATGATCATTCGCGACGGCGGTCATTTTTTGCAAGAATGGGGTCAGGAGATAGCTGAAGCAGCGCTGAGGAGCTTTGACGCTGGCCTTGGTCGGGCTGGCTAAGGACGCGATACAATCAGCCGCAATTGACAGGTGATAAAGGCTTGGTCACGCAAGTGGCCATATTTTGTATCCCAAGTGCCATCTTCAAGGTCGGCAGAAAGCTGGGCAACAAAACGGTCTTCAACACCGTCGGCTAAGAAGTTCCAAGCACTTTGAGAGCGCCGCACAGCCTCCACCAGAAAAGCCTCGGGTCGCCCATAAAGCGCAACCTGAAAACGATCGGTGCAATCAAGCGCCACGGGCAAGTGGATGACTTGGCACGCCCCGCCAAAACCCGCTTCGATCCGCTCAAGGCTGGGATAGCGCCTTTGTTCAACGAAGCGCATTTCCGGCACATAATCAAACATCCAGAAGTCAGTATGGGCCTCGGGATCAAAACTCATCACCAAGCAGGGCCCCCGCGTCACGCGGCGCATTTCGACCAAGCCTTTCGCGAGATCAGGCCAATGATGGATAGTCAACATCGCCATACTTGCTTCAAATGATAGGTCATCAAATGGGATGGAGTCGGCTGTCCCTATGAGCGCTGGGGCTAAATTTAGCGAACGTTGGCTGCGCATTGTCGCCGAAGGCTCGATCGCAACCACATAGCGATCCACTGGCTCATACGATCCCGTGCCAGCTCCTAGGTTTAGCACCGTGCGCGCATCGCCCAACGCTTGATGGACTAAAGCCTCGATCCGTGGATCAGACTTTCTAATTTGGCTGTAGGCTTGGGCCTGACGGTCATAATCGGCAATTGTATCGCGCATACAACGTTCAAAGCGCAGACCAATCCAGAAGGCAAGAGGCCTATAAAATCGAAAGACCGGCCACCCTCGGCAGCCGGTCTTCCAAATTAGGAATGATCTCTAACTCTACTCGTCCAAGCGGCGCTTAAACGTCTCCGGCAAGAAGAATAGCCCAAGGATTGCTGTCAATCCGGCAATCAGAACGGGGTACCAAAGGCCGTAATAAATGTCCCCTGTTGCCGCAACCATGGCGAAGGCCGTGGTGGGAAGGAAGCCGCCGAACCAACCATTGCCGATGTGATAAGGCAAAGACATGGAGGTGTAACGGATCCGGCTTGGGAAAATCTCCACCAAGAGGGCCGCGATTGGTCCATAGACGGCGGTTACCAACAGCACCAGATAAACCAAGATGGCGATCACCATTGGCTTATTCATGGCAGCTGGATCGGCTTTGGCGGGATAGCCTGCTTTGGCCAAAGCAGCTTTCACACTATCCTGATAGGCTGCAATAGCCGCCTTCTTATCGGCCCCTGTCACTAAAGCTGGATCAGGTGCCGTGAAGGTTTCACTGCCGATCTTGATCGAGGCAATTGTGCCTGCAGGTGCATCGACCTTCGAATAGCTGACACCGCTTTTGGCCAAGTAGGATTTGGCAATGTCGCAGCTCTTGGTGTCGAACTTATTCTTGCCCACAGGGTCGAACTGAACCGAGCAATCGGCATTATTGACGACCACGGTTACTGGCGCACTCGCCTGTGCCTGTGCCAAAGCTGGGTTGGCGGCTTTGGTCAAGGCATGGAAGGTTGGGAAATAGGTCAGCGCTGCCAACGCACAACCAACCAAGACGATAGGCTTGCGACCAATCTTATCAGACAACCAGCCAAAGAACACAAAGCCCGGGGTCCCAGTCATCAAAGCGATGGCGATCAGGATATTGGTGCTAGCCCCATCGACTTTCAGCATCTTTTCCAAGAAGAATAGTGCGTAGAATTGGCCTGTGTACCAGACGACTGCTTGACCTGCGACCGCGCCAAAAAGGACGATGATCACCCACTTCAGATTGCCCCATTTGGCAAACGCTTCGGTCAAAGGTGCTTTCGATGTTTTGCCTTCGTCCTTCATCTTTTGATAGACAGGGCTTTCGTTCAGTTGCATGCGGATCCACATGGATACAGCCAGCAGGATCATCGAGACGAGGAAAGGCACACGCCAGCCCCAAGCCTTGAAGACTTCCTCACCCAGCAATGTGCGGGTGCCAATCACGATCAAAAGGGCAGCAAATAGGCCCAAGGTCGCTGTGGTCTGGATCCAGCTGGTATAGAGGCCACGTTTTCCTTCTGGCGCATGTTCGGCGACATAGGTAGCTGCACCACCATATTCGCCGCCCATTGCGAGGCCCTGCAAGAGGCGCAGGCCGATCAAGATGATGGGAGCTGCGACGCCGATGGTGGCATAGGAAGGCAAAAGACCGACCGAAAAGGTTGCCAGGCCCATCAAGCCCATGGTCACCAAGAAAGTGTTTTTCCGGCCAACCATGTCGCCAATTCGGCCAAACACAAGCGCCCCAAATGGGCGGACAGCAAAACCAGCCGCGAAAGCACCAAGAGCGAAGATGAAGCCCGTTGTTTCATTCACGCCCGAAAAGAATTGGGCGGAAATATAGGTAGCCAGCAGGCCATACAGGTAAAAATCATACCACTCGAAGACGGTGCCGAGCGAGGATGCCGCAATCACCAGCTTCTCATTCTGCCCCTTCGCCGGAATAGCCGCTTGGCCTCCAGCAGTTTTAGGCATGGGTTCTATGTTAGCCATGTCTCTCTCCCTCCATTTTTTCCAGTTAGAAACTATACTTCGCCAATAACTCGAGCCTGTCGAGTGAGCCGTCCGCGCCGCTAACGACTTCTCGAACGCCGTGGCGATACTCTGCTCCCAAATCCACGCCTTTGACGGGGGAGTAGAATAGATTGGCCGAGACGCTCCAAGCCTGCTTGTTGAAATTGGCTAGGCTGGCCAAAGCCAGTCCACTGTCATAATCGACCGTTTGGATACTGCCGGTCAGCGTGGAGCGTAGTTTGGGTGTCCAATTGACCTTAAGGGCCGAGTACCCACCCAGAATATCGACATTTTTGAGCTGGCCAGTCGCAGGCACAAAGACGGCATCCGGGGCAAAATTTAGGCCGACATAGCGACCAATGCCGGTGCCATAGGTGGCCATGAACTTCCACTCATAGCGCTTCGCAGCATCCAAATTGACCTTACCGGTGACGCTAACCCCATAGCCTGAAGACGTGTCGCCAATCGCACCATTGTCGACTGACAAACGCCGCGCGATCCCTGCGACCGAGATCTCACCAGCAGCAAAGCTATGGTTCAATCGAACGATGAAGTCTGGCACCGAGTCATCGTCATTCTCAATCAGGGCGGGCGAACCAAGATTAGCACTTGCGGTTTCAGGGTTTTCCACCGCGACATGCAACGTAGTGGTTTTGCTCAACGGATAAGAATAACGCACCAATGCCTGCCGGGCGAAGACAATGCCTTCTGTCGGGCCAATATAGTCGGTGGATTCCGGCAAGGTCGCCACATTCTGGAAGGTCGTCCAATCCTCGCCAAAGGTGAAGCGGTCATATTGTATATAGGCGCGGCGCAGCGCGAAGTTATAGCCATTGGTGGTGCGCTCATTGCCCTGGGTACCAGGTGAAGTTTGGAAATCGCCTTCGACATAGCCCTTTAACGTGTGACCACTGATCGCAGTTTCGGTGGTCAGCCATAGGCGGGTCTGCTTGGCATTAAAGTCATTGTCTAGGCTTTCTCGCTGGCCGCCAATAGGCGTGGACTGGGGCAAATAGAAGTCTCGCCCCAAATTGCCGGTCGCCACATCGCCATCATTCCAACGCGTGAAATCCACGGTCGTCTTAAAGAACCCGCCCAATTTCACCGTCGTTGCGCCAACTTTAAAACCGTCAGCCGTAGCAGTTGGTCCGACAGGAGCAGCCGCTGGCGTGACATGAATTGCGGCAACGCTATTTGCCAACTCTGCCGTTTTGGCCTGGGCGAGTGCCGCATCTGCGCGCAGTTTCTGATTCTCTGCCTGCGCACTGGCAAGCTCTGTTTGGACGGTGCCAAACATCCGCTCTAAAGCTGCAATTCGCGCCTCAAGCTCTTGTTCCTTTGGTGTATCCGCTTGCGCGGAAGTGGCTGCAAGGGCAAAAAGGGCAATGCCTGACAGCAAGTGATGACGCCGTTTGATCGTAAGCATGGTGGTTCCCTCGGTCGTTGTTTTGACAGGCCGCAACCGTTACAAAGCGGGCCCTTGGGTCTAACCTCTCAGGTCACAGCTCCAGGCGATAGCTAGACTTTAGTCGTAGTCCCGATAGACTTTGGTCTAGGGTGCGGTGCGCGCGAAAAGACTTTAAAAAAGACCGAAACATCGCCCAGTCAGATGGGCCGACGAGGGAGACGACCATGGTAGCTGTTTATCCAGTTCCAGCCGAATGGGCTGAAAAAGCACGCATTACGGAACAAGGTTATCGTGAGGCCTATGCTGCATCTATCGATAATCCCGATGCGTTCTGGACCACGGAAGCCCAACGCCTCACGTGGATAAAGCCCTTTACCAAAGTCAAAAATACCAGCTTCAACGAAGCCGACTTCGGCATCAAATGGTTTGAAGATGGTGTGCTCAATGTTTCCGAGAATTGTCTCGATCGCCATCTAAAGGATCGCGCAGACCAGGTGGCGATCATCTGGGAAGGTGACGAACCGAGCCAATCACGCAAGATCACCTATCGCGAGTTGCATAGCGGTGTATGCCGGCTGGCCAATGCAATGAAAAATCTCGGCGTAAAAAAGGGCGATCGCATCACGCTTTATCTGCCCATGATTCCCGAGGCTGCAATGGCCATGCTGGCCTGTACGCGGTTGGGCGCGATTCACACCATCGTCTTTGGTGGCTTCTCTCCTGAAGCATTGGCAGGACGCATTCAAGATTGCGATTCCAGCATTGTGATTACGGCCGACGCCGGAATGCGCGGCGGCAAGACGGTGCCTCTCAAAGCCAATGTCGACGCAGCCCTCACCCATTGCACATCGGTTAAGCATGTGCTGGTTATTCAGCACGTCGGCAATGAGATCACGATGCAAGGTGATCGCGACCATTGGTATCATGAGGCAATTGCAGGCGTTTCAGATGTCTGCGCACCTGAGCCCATGAGCGCCGAGGATCCTATGTTCATCCTCTATACCTCTGGCAGCACGGGCAAGCCGAAGGGCGTTTTGCATACAACAGGCGGCTACCTCGTCTGGGTAGCCATGACTTTCTCCTACATCTTCAACTATCAAGATGGGGAAGTCTTCTGGTGCGCTGCCGATATCGGTTGGGTGACGGGCCATTCCTATGTCGTCTACGGCCCACTGGCGAACGGCGCGACAACGTTGATGTTTGAGGGCGTGCCAAATTATCCAGACTTCAGCCGCTTTTGGAAGATTGTCGACAAATATGAGGTCAACATCTTCTATGGTGCCCCGACAGCGCTGCGCTCGCTGATGCGCGAGGGCAATAGCTATGTCACCGCCACCTCGCGCAAATCCTTGCGCCTTTTGGGCAGTGTGGGTGAGCCGATCAATCCTGAAGCTTGGGAATGGTATTATCACGTCGTCGGCGAAGGCCGCTGCCCGATTGTCGATACTTGGTGGCAGACCGAAACGGGCGGCGCGATGATTTCGCCCTTGCCCGGCGCGATTGCCCTTAAACCTGGCTCCGCCACTTTGCCCATGTTTGGCGTGAAAACGGTATTGCTCGATAGCGAGGGCAAAGTCCTCGAGGGGGCAACCGAAGGCAATCTGTGCATCACCGACAGCTGGCCCGGCCAAATGCGGACCGTTTGGGGTGATCATGACCGTTTCTTCCAAACTTATTTCTCAGCCTATCCGGGCTATTATTTCACGGGCGACGGCTGCCGCCGCGATGAGGATGGCTATCACTGGATTACAGGTCGGGTCGACGACGTTATCAATGTTTCGGGCCACCGCATGGGCACCGCAGAGGTGGAAAGCGCTCTTGTCGCCCATGCCAATGTGGCAGAAGCCGCTGTGGTCGGCTTCCCGCATGATATCAAGGGTCAGGGCATCTATGCCTATGTGACCTTAAATGCCGATGCGACCGAGAGTGACGAGGTGCGCAAAGCCTTGATCCAATGGGTACGCAAGGAGATCGGTCCCATTGCAACGCCTGACGTGATCCACTTCGCGCCGGGGCTGCCCAAAACCCGTAGCGGAAAAATCATGCGACGGATCTTGCGTAAGATTGCCGAAGGCGATGTGTCCAGCTTGGGCGATACCTCCACCTTAGCCGATCCTTCAGTCGTTGATGCGCTGATCGCCTCGCGGTAGCGATCATGACACGCACTATCTTGATCGCTGACGACCACCCCCTATTCCGCCAAGCGCTAGCTATGGCGGCAGGCAATGTCGCCAAGGATGCGCGTCTGGTTGAGGGCGCCACTTTGGCTTCCGCTTTGCGAGAGGCCCAAGCTGCCGACGACTTGGCGCTCATCCTTTTGGACCTTAAAATGCCGGGGGCAGAGGGCTTTTCAGGGGTGGCGCTTCTCCATGCTGAAAAGCCGGAGGTGCCGATCCTTGTGGTTTCAAGCGAAGCAGCGGCAGGAACGGCACAAAATGCGCTTCGCTTTGGGGCAGTAGGCTTCATCGGCAAGGATTCGGACTTATCCGTGATAGAGGCGGCCATTGCCGACGCTTTGATTGGCAAACGTTTGGCTGCTCCGGTCGATCCGCTGCTCGACCCCGTTGCGGCTCAGATTGCGAGCCTGACCCCGACGCAATTGAAAGTAATGCTAGGCGTCATGCAAGGCCGTCTCAACAAACAAATCGCATTTGACCTTGGATTGAGTGAAGCGACGATCAAAGCCCATATGACCTCAATCTTAAAGAAACTAGACGTGCAGAACCGGACCCAAGCGGTCTTGGTTGCCAAGGCTCTCGGACTCGCGCCCGCCTAGATCGGGCGAAACCTGTGCCAGCCAGAGATCGAGTGCTGCTGGATCAACCGGCTTACGGAAAACCTCCACCTGCATCGCCTGCGCACGCTCCAGAAAATCCTGAGGCGAGGCTGCTGTCGTGAGCGCAAAGCGGGCTTGGGGATGGTGCGGACGCAGGGCCTCAATGACATCGAGCCCAGTCTGATCGCTGCCCAAATGAAAATCGACCAATGCACAATCAAATGCCGCTCTGAATTGCATGGCTGAAGTTGCATCACCAGCACATTGATAGGCATAACCCCGACTGTCCAGAAAAGCGCGCATCGCTTCCTGATTGGCTGGATCATCTTCCACCACCAGAATTTTCAAAGACGGACTGACCTTATGCGGCTGGGGCGCAGATCGCGGGCTAGCAAGGGGTACCTCAGTTTGGGTTTGGGTCGCCGCATCCAAAGTCACACTGAACCGGCTGCCTTGTCCTAAATTGGAGGAGAGCGAGATTTGTGCATCCAGCACGCGCGCCGTGCGCTCAACAATGGCGAGGCCAAGGCCGATCCCGCCACCATCGGCGTGTGGTAAACGCTCAAACTCACGGAAAATACGGCCATGATCGGCCGGCGCAATACCGGGGCCGGTATCAATGACATCGAGGCGAATGGACTGCCCACGCGACCGCATCGCCACCACAATGCCGCCTTCACGGGTATAACGAATGGCATTGGATAAGAAATTTTGCAGGATAGAGCGCAACAAAATCGGGTCGGTTTCGACTTGGCGATCGCGCCCAAAAAGCCTGAGTTGCAGCCCTTTCTCCTGCGCCAAAGGCATCATCGTATCGACAAGATCACGCAAAAGCGGCTTCAAATTGATGCGCTCAATCGAAGCGACCACCCCACCTGCATCTAGTTTGGAGATATCCAGCAAGGACCGCAGCAATGTATCCGCTGACTGGATCGATAGATCCAGTTTACGCAACAAATCTTGATCGCCACCGCCAATTTGTCGCGCCAACGCCGATGAAAAAAGCCGTGCGGCGTGAATAGGTTGCAAGAGGTCATGACTGGCTGCTGCAAGGAATCGCGTTTTTTCGGCATCTGCCGTTGCAAGCGCCTGATTAGCTTCGCGCAAATCTTGCGTGCGCTCTTCCACACGGGCTTCCAATTCAGCGCGCGCACGCCTTAAGCCTGCCAATGCCTCCGCTTCGGCAGTGATATCGGAAAAGCACATGACATAGCCGCCACTGGGCATCGGGCCACCGACGGTCTTTATCACTCGGCCATCGGGGCGTACGCGCTCAAAGCTATGCGCTTGCCCACGGCGCATATGGGTAAGACGGCGCTCGACGTGACTTTCAATTTCTCCGGGACCACATTCCCCGCGTTCAGCATTGAATCGAATGAGTCTGGCAACCGGGGCACCAACAAAGACCATCCCATCAGGATAATTGAAGAGAGACAGATAGCGGCTGTTCCATGCGACGATATTAAGGTCGCGGTCGACCACGCTGACGCCGGGATCGATATGTTCTAGCGTGGCGGCCAATAGGTCTTTTGAGAAACGCAGACTCTGGCCCGTTTCATCCAATAGCCGAGAAACTTCATCGGCAGACAAGCGCGCGCCAAAAAGCCGCGAGCCTATAAGCGCGCGCGCCGAGGGCAAGCCCACTACGCCAGCAATCAAGCGCTCGGCCTTGCGTGCACTGGCTTGGCTGACCCCTGCCCCATCTTTAAGATTGGCAAAAGCTTCTTGGGCCAGATTCGGACCAACAAATCTTGCCACTAAGGCCTTCAGATCCTCAATGCGTGCTGATTGCAGGGAAGAATCCGGTGTCGGCGAGCGCAGAAGACCGGGAAGCGCACTGGTCTGGACCCGGCGTGCAGTCACCAACAGATAGACGGCTAGGTTAAGGCCCAAGCTCCACATCGCTCCATGGCTGATGGGGCTCAAATTACCGATGCCAAATAAATGATAGGGATTGAAAAGACTGGTCGATATTTGGGCCAGAATTTGGGGACCCAGAAGCTGTGGCAGGGCCAAGGTGTAAAACCAGACAATTAGGCCTGCGATCAAACTATATCGTGCGGCAATGGCGTCCCGGTTACCGCGGTACACCGCCAGTATTAGGACCGGCACAAACTGCGCCATCGCGGCAAAGGCCACCAAACCAATCGATGCCAGTCTTTGATTATCGGGTATGGCGAGCGCCCACAGGAGCGCAAACACCATGATGGCGGCGATGGCCGCGCGCCGAACCAGCAGCATCAATTTGCCGAAATTGCGCGGCCCATCGCGGCCATCGCGCCCCAACAAAGCGGGTGCCACCAAGTCGTTGGATACCATCGTGGATAAAGCAATCGTCTCGACTAAAACCATGGCAGTCGCCGCCGAAAAACCGCCCAAAAAAACAATCATTGCAAGCACATGCGCGCCTTCGCTCATAGGCAATTGCAAAACATAGAGATCGGGCCGCGCTGTATTGGGCAAAAGCGCAATGCCGGCGGTCGCCAATGGTACGACCACCACCAGCGTCGCCACCATGTAAAACACAAATGGCCAACGCGCTTGATCCACGTCACGGCTCGATTGGGCGGCAATCACCATGAAATAGAATTGGCGCGGCAAGGCGATGATTGCCGCCATCGACAAGAGGGTGATGATCAAAAAGTCCGCATTAATGGCTCGCGGGCTAAATGTTGTCGCGAGGGTGTGTTGCGTTCGGGCAAGCACGTCGGGCGGCGCTTGCAGCAGTAATGCCAATGCAAATCCCGCAACTGCCAGCAGTGCGGCCAGCTTAAAGAAGGATTCAAACCCTGCAGCAAATAGGACGGCATCGTTGCGGGCCGAGGCTTCATAGCGGCGAGTGCCATAGAGCATCGCCCAGCCTGCCAACAAAATTGCCGCGCAAACGAGGATCAAGGGCGAATTCTGCGCGCCCGACACCAAGACATAAGTACTGCTCAAAGACTTCAACTGGAGCGCGATATAAGGGACCGCTCCCAATAGGGCCAAAAGCGTGACTAACGCAGCCACGCTCCGGCTGGAGCCAAACCGCCCACCAATGAATTCAGAAATGGAGTTTGCACCATCTGCTTTCACGGCCTCAACCATGCGCACCAGAAACTTGCGGCCAAGGATGAAAACGAGGATCGGACCAAGATATATGGGCAAATAGGCCCATCCGTCGGCAACGGCACTGCCAACCGCACCGTAAAAGGTCCAGCTGGTGCAATAGACACCCAAAGCGAGGACATAGGTCGGTCGGCGCAAGTGCGCCTTCAAGCGCTGGCCGCCCCGCCCTTCAGCCCAAGCCGCACAGGCAAATAGAAGCGCTGCATAGCTTAGGATGATGATTAGCGGCAGTGAGCCTTCCATGATCCCCCCAGATCCACAGGCCTTTGGACTTTGTGTTTGTTTAGGCGCGACCGTTTCAGGCCGCTTTTTGGACAGTTTCTCCGGTTATCGCTTGATAGCAATGGTAGGTTGCATGTCCGAGCCACGGAAACACAATGATGAGACCGACAAAGCCTGTGGCGAGCGATAGAGCAACCAACATTGCGATATTAAACGCGAAAGAGGCCATAGCGCCTTTGTTGCGGGACACCGCAATCACGGAAACCAGCATGGCCGTCATGGCGTCAACAGGGCGGTTGGCTGCGAGCGGAATCGAGACCACGGAGACCACATAGCCGATGGTGGCAAGGGCACCGCCAACGACAGTACCGATCGTGACCATGATTAGGCCTTCTGGTGTCTGCAAGGCAAAATCCAAAAAGTCCAAATGCATCGCGGGCTCTCGCGCGCTCGACGCAAAGGCGTAGAGGAAGCTGGCCAGTCGCGCCCAGACCATCAAGATCAACATAAGTACAAAGGCGACAATTGCCACTTGGCCCGGCGAGACGATGCGCGGTCTAAAGGTTGCCCTCAGCGTGATCGGCTGACCTAGTACCCGCAACCGCGAAATCTCATAGCAGCCAATGGCTAGAATCGGCCCTACCAACGCAAAGCCACCGCAAACAGCGGGCAAGAACCCCAGCATATCGGCCTGCCAAAGTACCAGAGTCATCACCCACGCCACCACAACGGGGACGAGGCCAATCAACATGCCATAGCGCCACGTCGCTTTAAAGTCGACCCAACCTTTGGCAAGCCATAACCAATGCGCGTCGGGCATCAGACGGACAATTTGCACCCGTTCGTCTTCCCCAAGCGTGATCTCAAACTGGCTCATGTCGGCCTCCGGTCTTGGCTCTAGGGTAAAGGAAAATCATCGTCATTCAGGATGCGCATTGCTGCCCCCTTAGGGTCGTCATATTGCCGGTTCTTGAGGTTCCACAGGAAAGCGAGAAGGCCGATAAAGCCCATGAGCAAGGCAATGGGGATCAAAAACATCATACCATCCATAATCTTAGCCCCCCTTTCTGCGATCTGATGCGAGGCGAAGCGCATTCAAGGTCACGATAATGGAAGACGAAGACATGGCAATGGCGGCAATAAAGGGGGTTACTAGACCCAGCATGGCAATCGGGGCAGCGATAAAGTTGTAAAGGGCTGCAAACCAGAAATTCTCCATGACGCGCTTTTTCGCTGCGCGCGCCACTTCAATTGCCTCCAGCACAGAGCCTAGTTGCTCGCCTTGGAACACGAGGTCTGCCGCCGATTGACTGGCATCGGCTGCAGTACCGGGCGCAATCGACACAAAGGCCTTGGCCAAAGCAGGCGCATCGTTCAAGCCGTCTCCCACCATCAGCACGCGGTGTCCCTGCGCTTTCAAACCATCCAGATGGGCGGCCTTCTCAAAGGGGGTCAGCTCACCCCAATAGGTTTCAATGCCTGTTGCCAAAGCGGCACGTGCGACGGCCCCGTTCCGGTCACCCGAGAGTATGATTGGCTGGAACCCGCGTGCCTTTAAGGCATGGATGGTTTGTATCGCATCAGGTCGCAAGGTGTCTTCAAAGCAGAAGCGCACAGGGGCTTGGCCTTGAATGGCAAAATAGAGTTCCGTCTCTTCTGACTGGGCGTCCTCGACGCCAACCCAGGACGCACGGCCCAAGCGCGCCCGTAGCCCGTCGATCTGGCCTTCCACGCCACAACCGGGCACTTCGCGGGCATTTTCGATTGCGGACCCGGGTCCTGCAGCGCGCGTCATGGCGCGGGCCAAAGGATGGCGAGACGCGCGCGCCAAAAGGGCAGCTTGAGCGAGTGCGGTTTCGGAGATAGCCTCTTGCCCGCTCAGGCGTGGCTGACCCAATGTCAAAACACCTGTTTTGTCAAAGGCGATGAAGTCAATCTCGGCCAAGCGCTCTAAGGCATCACCAGACTTCAGCAAAATCCCCCGCTTAAACAAACGCCCAGATGCCACCACTTGCACAGCGGGGACCGCAAGGCCGAGCGCGCAGGGACAGGTTATAATCAGGACAGCACAGGCATTGAGAATGGCTATGCGCGGCTCGACCCCTAAAAGCAGCCACGTCACGGCGGTCAAGAAAGCAGCCGCGTGAACAACAGGCACATAGAGTTTCGCAGCTCTATCAGCCCAGCGCACATAAATACTTTTGCTTTGCTCCCCCATTTCAACAAGGCGGGCAATCTCGGCTAGAAAGCTATCGTCGCTGCGCGCACTGGCTCCCAGAACCAAGCGCCCCGATAGATTCAATGCCCCGGCCCGCACCTTTTGGCCTTGTCCCAATGCCACAGGAGCTGTTTCACCTGTCAACAATGAGAAGTCAGCTTCCGACACGCCCTCAAGGATGGTGCCGTCAACGGGGATGCGGTCACCCGGCAGGATAATGACATGATCGCCTGGACGGATTTCGCTGACTGCGACACTGATGGCTGTACCGTCCGGTTCAAGCCGCGAAGCCGTAACAGCCTGCAGCGCCAAAAGATCGCGTGCGGCTTGGCGGGCCTTCTGGCGTAAGGCATGGTCAAGATAGCGGCCGATCAACAAGAAGAAGAGCAACATGGCAACGGCATCAAAATAGGCGTGCTCGCCACCGCGTACAGTCTCTACGACGGACAGGCTCGACGCTAACAAAACGCCTAGGGAGATAGGCACGTCCATATTGGCGCGCCCCTTTTTCAAAGCGTTCCACGCGCTTTTGAAAAAAGGCATGCCCGCATAAGCAGCCGTCGGCAGCGCGATACAGGCCGAAATCCAATGGAACATGGTCCTTGTACCCTCTTCCATTTCACCATTGAAATGGGCCGACCAAATGGGCACCGAAAACATCATGATGTTCATGGCGGCAAAGGCCGCTACGGCCATACAGATCAAGAGGTGACGGCCTTCTTGATCGATCACCGCTTGGGCTTTGCTGGGATCAAAGGGCTGGGCTTGATAGCCGAGATCAATCACCCGTTGAACAATGGCGCGCGGATCGATGCGGTCATCCTGCCACGTGACACTTAAGCGCCCGGTGGTTAGATTGAGGCGCGCGTTAGAAACGCCGGGAAGTGCCGTCACACCGGTTTCAATCTTGCGCAAGCACCCTGCACAACGTGCACCGCGAACAAGCAATTCAAGCGACAGCCCGCTGGCACGGTCTTGCTGGACAAAGGCACGCGGGTCCGCCGCCGCAGCGGCCGATGCCGGTGGCTCTAGCCCCGAAGGACAACCAAGAGCGGGCTCGGTGGTGGGGTTTAGCGTAGTGATAGCGTTGTCTCCGTCGAAAATTGGGGCGCGCCGTCAAGCTTGGCAGAGGCGCTAAACTTCCAGCGCCCGGGTCGAATTTGGTGGATCACTGCACGATAAATGCCAGGTGCTGTCTCTGTGAAGCTTAATACTTGGTCCTCGTTCGCATCTGTCGTGCGACCGATCGTGCCCTGCAAGCGTGCGCCAGTGAGCGGCTGCTGAGAACGGTCAGTTAAGCGCGCTTCAAGAACCGCGCCGCCACCCGTTGGCCGCTCCAAGCCCAAAGTCATAGTCCAGCCAAGCTCGGCTTGGCGCGCATTGGCGGCCAAAGTCTCGTTGAATTTCAAACCACTGATATAGGCGTGATCGGTTTCACCCGAGAAAGTCTTAAGCGCCAAAACGACGAACAGAATATTGACAGCCAACATCACAGCGAACAGACCGCCAAACATCGCCAAAACATGCCAGCCGGTTAGACGAAAGGGCTTAGACGGAACGGTAAGGTCAGTCATCGTCGTCTCTCTCCTCAGATTGATCTCCACGAATGAAGACAGATTTGGATTTCGCGATCTCGCCATCCTTGGGAGATGTCACTTCGATCATCACGGGCACCGAACGATGTTCAAGGCGCTCTGGGTCAGCGACAATAAACAAACGGACTTGGGCGACGCGATCAGGTCCGGCAGTCAAAACAACGCTATTGTCGACGACAGGCATCTCATTGGCCTGTAATTGCCCGCCTTCCACGCCTTGGATGCGAATTCTGACCTCGCGTGTATGGTCAGCCTTGTTGAGAACTTTGACGGTATAAGCATTGCGCACTTGGCCGGTTGAGAGCGGCACAAACAAGGGTGCGCGGTCCCGCTGAACATTGACGTCCAAGGTCGTGCGCAAAAACAGGCTGCCGAGCATCAGGCCGCTGATGCCGACAAACAAAACCCCATAAAACAGCGTGCGCCCACGAATAAAACGATAGCCGGACTTTTCCCCGGCCTGTCGACGTTCAATATTCTGGATGGTGTCGTAAGCGATCAGGCCCTTGGGCCGATCAATTTTCACCATGATCTCGTCGCACGCGTCGATGCACAGCGCGCAATTGATACACTCAATTTGTAAGCCATCGCGGATATCAATCCCGGCAGGGCAAGCGGCAACGCATTGGCGACAATCGATACAATCGCCGCGGCCTTCCCAACTATCATTCTTCTTATGGGGGCCACGTGGGTCGCCGCGGTCATAGCGATAGGTAACCGATAGGGCTTCCTGATCGAGCATGGCGGCCTGAATGCGCGGCCAAGGGCACATATAGGTGCAGACCTGCTCCCGCAGGGTACCGGCAAAAACATAAGTCGTTGCCGACAGAAGGCCAGCAAACACATAGGCCGACATCGGGGCCTTTAAAGTAAAAAAGCCAGCAAACAAAGTTGGCGCATCGTGGAAATAGGCCACAAACCAGCCGCCCGTCGCAAGCGAGATCATCAGCCATACCATATGCTTGCCGACTTTCCGCCAGGCCTTGTTGAAGTCCCAAGGCTGTTTGTCGAGCCGAATGCGCTGGTTGCGATCGCCCTCAAACCAATGTTCGACTGCGATGAAGAGGTCCGTCCAGACCGTCTGCGGGCAGGCATAGCCACACCAGATGCGACCAAATAGGGCTGAGGCCAGAAACAGACCAATCGCGCCCAAAATCAAGAGCCCGGTTACGTAGTAAAGTTCTTGAGGCCAAATCTCGATTGGGCCGAAGTAAAATCGCCGCCCCGTGAAATCAAATAACAGGAATTGGTCTGGCGCGGCCCCGGGTCGGTCCCAACGCAGGAATGGCACTAAATAATAGATTCCTAGCAACAGGCCCACGATCAGCCATTTGGTTCGCCGCCAAAACCCGTGCACTGCCTTGGGATAGATCTGCTGGCGCTTCTCATACAGCTCCCGTTGCTGCGCGTTGTTCACCGCAACAGCATCAGAGCGCGCCACACCGTGCGCGGCCTCACCACTCGCAAGAGCGGCAGGGCCTGCAACGTCTAGAGTGTCAATGATCTTCATTTGACCTCAGGGGGAAATGACACGTTTAGGTGCCACCGCCGAGTGAATGGACATAGACCGCCAGGGCATCCAAAGTCGCTGGATCAAGGCGTTGCGACATCGTGGGCATGACCCCACCGCGTCCGAGATTGATCTGGGTGGTGATCTCTTGGGCCGTTCCACCATAGAGCCATTCTTTGTCGGTCAGGTTAGGGGCACCTTGGAGTGGATCTCCCTTCCCTTCGGCACCGTGGCAAGCCACACAATTCGTCGCAAACACCTGTGCCCCCCGTGCGGCGGCATTAGCGTCAGCGGGCTGGCGCGACAGCGTCAACACAAATTGGGTAACATCAGCAATCTGTTGGGGTTCCAACAATTTGTCGCGACCAAAGGAAGGCATTTGGCTGAAACGTGCATCTGGATGATCTGTCCGGATCCCGGTTTGCAAGGTCGAACGAATGCCTTGGATCGACCCGTCCCACAGCCAGACGTCATCGACGAGGCTTGGATAGCCTTTGGCGCCTTGGCCACCCGCCCCATGGCAGGTTGAACAATTTTGGGCAAAGGCAACGCGCCCCGATTCTTGGGCAAACTGGAACAATTCCTTGTTCTTGCTAACTAATTCAATCGGGGTTGCATGGAGTTGGGCAAATTGGGGTGCACGAGAGCTGACGAGCTTTGCCACTTCTTGATCGACTTGGCGCCGGTCCGACATACCCAATAGGCCTTTTGTATTGCCTGAGATGGTTGGCCAAGCGGGCATGGCAATCCAATAGACCACGGCCCAGGCGATACAGGCATAGAAGGTCAGCACCCACCAACGCGGCAGAGGATTATTCAATTCCGTGATGCCATCCCAGGAGTGGCCGGTGGTCTCCACGCCGGTGATGTCGTCCTTTGGTTTCTTATCGGACATGGTCAATATCCTCATTCTCAAGTGGCATACGGGCAGCCTTATCGAATTTGGCGCGATTACTAGGCCAGAAGACGTACAGGCAAACGGCAGCGAAGATGGCCATGAAGTAAATCATGCCCGAGGTTTGTGCGAAGGCAGACAATTGTTCGTATGACATGGACGCCTCCCTAGCGTAGGTTTTCAGCCTTCATGGGCTCATAGGTTTTGAAATCGACCATGGTGCCAAGGACCTGAAGATAGGCCACCAAGGCGTCCATTTCGGTCACTTTGGATGGATCACCGTCAAAGTCGCGAACCGTGACCTTGCCGCCATAGCGGGCCTGCAAGCCCTCGCTATCCGCGTTGGGATCGGCCTGAGCCATCAAGTCCGTCTTGGCATTGTCGATATCGGCTTGCGTATAAGGCACACCGACCCGGGTTTGGGCGACGATATGTTTGTCGACCACATCCTTGATGCCGATTTCGCGGCCTTCCAAGAAGGCGTAAGGCGGCATGATGGATTCAGGCACGACCGAGCGAGGATTGATCAGATGCTGGACGTGCCACGCATCGGAATATTTTGCGCCCACCCGAGCGAGGTCCGGCCCCGTCCGCTTGGAACCCCATTGGAAGGGGTGATCATACATGCTCTCAGCGGCGAGACTATAATGGCCATAGCGCTCAATCTCGTCGCGCAAAGGCCGGATCATTTGGCTATGACATGTGTAGCAGCCTTCGCGGATATAGACCCCACGCCCCGCTAACTCGAGCGGTGTATAGGGGCGCACTCCGTCGACTTTCTCAATGGTTTGTTCGATGCGGAACAAAGGCGCGATCTGGACGATCCCACCAATCGAGACCACCAATAGAATCCCGACCAGAAGGATCATTGAGTTACGCTCGATAATGCCGTGATTTTTGAAAAGCATGATCGTTGCTCCTACTCAGCGGGGACAAGGTTAGGATTGGTGAGGACAAGCGGCTCTTTCTTGGCGACGGCCCCATCGATCGTCCGCCATAGATTATAGGCCATTATGCAGGTGCCAATGAGGTAGAGGAGGCCGCCAATTGCCCGGACGATATAGGGCAGGTGCATGGCTTTGACGGTTTCCACAAAGGAATAGGTCAAGAAGCCAAACTCATTATAGGAGCGCCACATGAGACCCTGTTGAATACCCGACACCCACATGGAGGAAATGTAGAACAAGATACCAATGGTGGAGAGCCAGAAGTGCATCTCAACGAGCTTCAAGGAATAAAGTCGCTCGCGCTTCCACAGCCAAGGCGTCAGGGCATAAAGGGCACCAAACGATACCATGCCGACCCAACCCAAAGCACCTGAATGCACATGGCCGATGGTCCAATCGGTGTAGTGGGAGAGCGAGTTGACCGCCCGCACCGACATCACTGGGCCTTCAAACGTACTCATGCCGTAGAAAGCCAGCGAGGCCACAAACATCCGCAGCACGGGGTCTGTCCGCAACTTGTCCCAAGCGCCAGACAAGGTCATCAAGCCGTTGATCATGCCACCCCAGCTGGGCATCCAGAGGATGATCGAGAAGGTCATCCCCAAGGTCTGTGCCCATTGTGGCAAAGCCGTATAGTGCAAGTGGTGCGGGCCAGCCCAGATATAGATAAAGATCAGGGCCCAGAAGTGCACGATCGACAATTGATAGGAATAAACCGGCCGATTCACTTGCTTGGGAATGAAATAATACATGATGGCGAGGAAGCCCGCCGTCAGGAAGAAGCCCACGGCATTATGGCCATACCACCATTGGGTCAGCGCGTTTTGCACGCCACCGAACAAAGGATAAGACGTGGTGGCAAAGGGTGAGGTTGGCACAGCCAAATTATTCACCACATGCAGCATGGCAATGGTGACGATGAAGGCCAGATAGAACCAATTAGCCACGTAGATATGTGGCTCTTTCCGCTTCCACAGCGTGCCTAGGAACACCAGAAGATAGGCGACCCAAACGACCGTCAACCACAAGTCCACGTGCCAGGTGGGTTCGGCATATTCTTGGCCGGAAGTAACGCCCATCAAATAGCCGGTTGCGGCCAGAACGATGAAGAGCTGATAGCCCCAGAACACAAACCAAGGCAGCATACCGCCGAACAATCTGGCGCGACAGGTGCGCTGAACCACATAAAAGCTAGTTGCGAGCAGCACATTGCCTCCAAAGGCGAAGATGACTGCCGACGTATGCAAGGGCCGTAAGCGCCCGAAGTTCAAAAACCCAAAGTCTTTGAAGTACAGCAATTCCGGAAAGGCCAATTGCGAGGCGATTACCACCCCAACCAGCATCCCAACGATGCCCCAAAAGGTGGAGGCTATCACTCCGAACCGGATCACCCCATCGCTATAGGTGGACTGATCGTTTTGAAGTGCGGTGCCATGGGCCGTAAAAACTAAGCCCAGCGCGGCCGTTATGGCAGCGCCGAGGAAAATCCAGCCATGGACAGTCATGCCCACATCTTCGGCATGCGACGTGGCGAAGATAGCCCAGAGAGCGACTAGGAATGCGACGCCACAGGTAAAAATAATATCGAAGCGAGGCAACGCTTTCGATTTGAGTAGGTTTGGTTCCATCGTAAGACAGGCCCCCCAGAAGCCAGCACGGTTCATCCGTGCCCCGGTCACAGATCCGTGATACGCCCTATTTCCACACAAATAAAAGGGTTATTTTGTCGCAGGGTCTGCGCGCCATTTTTGCTGGATATTATCAGGCCTTTCAGGCATGGTGACAGTATCACAAACACGTGAAGAGGCTTTTGGTTCCATGCGCACTTTTAAGGCTATTACCGATCAAGCCACTGAAGAATCGCCTATTTTGCACGATAATCGCATTATAGCGCTCGCGTTGATAAGTGTCGGCGCTCTCTTAATCGCTTTAGGACCTTGGTTAGCCGGTACGTCCCAGACTTTAGGCAGCTGGTGCCATCATGCCGTTGGCATAAGTGCGCAAAGCCTTCTGCGAGAGCTTATTTGGATCGCCAGCGAGCACTGTGGCTATTGTTATATAGGCGCAATGATGATCGGCACGGGCATCGCCACTGGCGTGCGACGCGGCTTCTAGTGCCATGTCAAAAGGCAAGGGCCTAGATCGGCGCTTTTAGATCAAAGCCAAGTGCAGAATCATCGCCAGAGCCACCACTAGATGCGCCATCTGGCGACAGAATTTGTGCGATAGACTTCATGCTCAGAATCGACTGGATGACATCTAGGCCTGCCTCTTCCTGCTTCCGATCCCCTGCCCCGTAAAGTTGAGCCAGCATGGTCGGATTTAGCCCTGCCAAGGACTTGTCCTCCCCATCGGCAACTTGGCCTAGCATGCGCATGAAGTCATTGGGTTGGCCGTTGAAATAGTCATTTTCAAGTAGGTTCGCCATCAAGCGGCTTGCGAGCGCCCGATCAATCGTCCCAGCGGCATAGGTTTTTGGGCCAAACAAATGCGCAGGCTCGTCGCCTAATTCATGCTGGCTCACAGCGGGTGCTTGCCGGTTAGCAGTCGCGCGCAGATTGTCCAAGACTTCTGCAACCGTGCGCTCGGCCCCCCCATTTTTATAAAAGATCGGACGGTTCGCAGCTGCTGCACTCGGAAACAAGTCGGCAGCGCTGGCCCATGGCCGGTCGCGCGCGGCATTGACCAATTCAGCAGCCCCGCCTGCCCCGAGAAAGTGCGCAGCATAAAGGTCGCCGGCTTCAGGCTCTTGACCGGTGCGACCGCGCAAATAATCTGCATTGTCGCTGGCAAATTCTGCCGCCATCAGGGATGAAATTTTGGGGTCATAGCGCATGTCCAAGATTGCTCGACGCAGCCCAGGGTCCGACACATTTGGGCGGCCATTGGCCCCCATTTCAATCATCGACGCTTCCGCGCCCAAGCCGTGCTTGGCCCCGTGCCGCTTGACCGTTGTGAGCCATGTTGCGTCAAGAAACTGAAACAGGCCCGTGGCGCTAGACGTTTTGGCTTCAGCCTTAGGATTGAGCGAGCTCTCACGGACAGCGGTCGACAACAGAAACTGGAAACTCATGCCCGTGGTGCGCGAGGCGTGGGCAATAGCTTGGCGTACGGGTGAGCCGCCAATGGCTTCAGGTGTCACTTGCTTGTCTCCTACAGCGCTTCAGCCGCACTTCGGGCGACCGGTTCCACAGGTGCAGGATCAACCAAACATGGTTAAGACTCTGTTAGCGTAATTCTAACATGCAGAAATCAATAAGATTTTGGTAGACCCAAAACCTTCTCCGCCACGAAATTGAGAATCATTTCGCGCGAAACCGGTGCGATCCGAGCAATCATTGATTCGCGGAACATGCGTTCGACCTGATATTCCTTGGCATAACCCATCCCGCCATGCGCCAGCACGGCTGCCTCGCAGGCATGGTAACCAGCTTCTGCCCCAAGATATTTGGCGGCATTGGCTTCTGCGCCACAATCAAGGCCAGCATCAAACAAGGCGGCTGCCTTCATGGCCAAAAGTTCTGCGGCTTCCAACTCGCACCAGGACTTCGCCAGAGGATGTGCGACGCCTTGATTCATGCCGATGGGGCGGCCAAACACCACACGCTCCTTGGCATATTGGGCGGCGCGCCCAAGTGCAGCGCGGCCCAAGCCAATGGCTTCAACGGCGAACAACACCCGCTCTGGGTTCAGGCCCGAGAGAATATATTTGAAGCCCTTGCCTTCTTCGCCAATCAGAGCGTCGTGCGGAACTTTCAGATCCTCGATAAACAGCATATTACATTCAACCGCCTTACGACCCATTTTTGGGATGGGCTTGGCATCAATCGCGGTGCGGTCGAAGTCGCAATAAAACAGGCTGAGGCCATCGGTTGGGCGAGCGGCCTCTTCGCGCGGCGTGGTGCGCGCCAAAATCAGGATCTTGTCAGCGCGCTGGGCAGACGTGGTCCAAATCTTTCGGCCCGTAATCGTATAGCCCTCATTGGTGCGCACAGCGCGCGTGGTGATTGCAGCGGTCTCAAGGCCTGCATTCGGCTCGGTCACGGCAAAGCACATCTTATGTTCACCGGTAATAAGTTTAGGCAAAAAGGCCTGTTTTTGGGCCTCGGTCCCGAATTTCTCAATCGGCTTTGGACCAAAGATGTTTAGATGGATTGCCGAAGCGCCTGAAAAACCAGCACCGGACTGTGCCACCGTCTTCATCACAAGTGCTGCTTCAACCAAGCCAAGTCCTGCCCCGCCATAGGCCTCTGGGAAGGCACAGCCTAACCAACCGCCATCTGCCATATCGGCGACAAAAGGCTCTGGGAAACGGCCCGTCTCGTCGGTTTCAGACCAAAAGGCATCATCATATTTGGCGCAGATGCGGCCCACGGCTTCTTCAATCGCACGGTGCTCTTCACTCATTTCAAAGTCGCTCATTCTACTCGTCTCCCGTGCATTTGTCCGGACATTTATGACCCGCCTTTTAGCTGGAAAAGCGCTCGGGTGCAAAGAGGTTCATCAAAACCCCATCCAGTGTTTTGCCAGATATAAGCTGGCTTAAATAGGCACCAATAGCGGGTGCCAGCAGCCAGCCATTCCGATAGGTCCCTGTAGCGAGATAGATACCAGCTGCTCCACTTGCCCCGACCAGGGGCAGATGGTCCGGCGTATTGGGGCGCAGCCCTGCCCACGCCTCGACGACAGGAGACGCATCCAATGATGGGAGGATGGCTTTGGCTTCGGCCAGCAGTGCCAACACTGGATCGATGTCGACGCTAATTGTGGGGGCTGCCAGCGGGTCAGAGGACGCGCCAATGATGAGGCTCCCACCCCGCGACAACAGATAAATCCGGCCAGCACGCACTATAGGGCTAGCCATTCCTGGATGCGCCACGCGCACCATCTGGCCCTTGACTGGGCTTAAGGCTCTTAAGGTCGAGATAGATTGACCCATACTTGCCGCGCCATAGCCATGGGCAAGCACAATTGCTTCCGCTTCAAGGGTACGTCCATCCAAAAGGTGAACACGATGCGGGGCGAGTGTCTCGGCTTGGCCGATGACAAGGTCGCCACCGAGCACTTGAAACTGGTTCAGCAGGCTCTTAAGGGCCGCACGGGGCTCCAACGCGCGCTCGCCTAGCGCTCTAAAGGCCGCCTGTGCGGTTAGGCCGTTTGGCACAGAAACAGGTTCGAGGTCCAAGCCGAGTGTAGCGGCCCGGCGCTGTAAGGCTGAAAGCGCCCCCTCTTCATCTTGTGTGCGAGCTAGGAAAAGGCTGGGTGCTTGCAAATCGATCGCGCAAGTCTGCGCCAATTGTTGCCATTGTTCAGCGCTCTTCAAGGCGAATTGGACATAAGAGTCCGGACAGGCTGGATCAGCTGCCATCTCATAAAGCGGTGCCAGCATGCCGCCAGAGGCCCAACCAGCGCCACGCACGCCTGAATCAACAATCGCAACGCGATAGCCATCCCGGAGAAGCGCGATGCCAGTACAAAGGCCGACAGGTCCTGCCCCGACGATCACAATGGATGATTGACTCGGCATTGTCATTGGATCGGCTGTGTCATGGGGAAGGCTCAACCCTCAGCCAAAAGAATGAAATGTCGAAAGAGCCATCTGGGGCCATAAATGGCCAAAGGGCAAAACTCGCATGGTACCGTGAAGTGGAATTGAACCGCTGACCTCCAGAGCCACAATCTGGCGCTCTAACCAACTGAGCTACCACGGCACACATGCGAGGGGGCGGGAGATATACTGTCCGCCCTTTTTCTTCAAGTCCCCTAGTGTTCAAATCCATGTTTTGCTTCAGCTTGCGCTAGAACAAATAGCCTAATTTTTCGATTTGGACGCGCAATTTGCCGAGCCGGACGCTCGTTCGCGGGATGTCTGTGAACCGGCTAGAATTGCGCAATTTTTTTGAAGACGCCCAGCGGGTCCAGAGCGCCAGAGTCGCGCGGGGGTCATAGCCTGAAGCAAGATGGGCCTTTAGAGCATTGCGGTCCAATTCCTCACCACGGACATTGGTTTGGAGCGCAAGAGCACGTTGGCAAAACCAAGCAGCCACTTCCACTTCTGACTGACAGGCCGCCAGAAACCCAGTCGTCACCCAAGCTTTGCCACCAATCAAAACCTCTGCAGCCACCGCATCGGTTTCGAAAAGGCCGACTTCAAGTGCCTGACTTTTTTGGCCAAGCGTCGACCAAACTAGATTGGTTACTTTGAGAAAACGCTCATGATCTGGCCCAGCTTGACGGAAATTGGCCAATGCCTTCAGCTGTGACCAGTCATTAGCTCTGTATGCACGCGCCCCTGCGTGACTTGTAAAGCCAACCAATCCAATAGCCGCTGCGCCTAGGATGGTACGGCGCTTCAGTGCCACTCCTGTGCCCCGCCTGCGACCTTGACTTTCCGGCACGCTCTCGCCCACGTCACACAACCCTCGCCTCTATCCAGCCAAGGCCGCTACGCCGCCTAGAGGCGCAAATCAAGCCTAGCTACCCCGTCAGGGCTTTGCTGCGGTAGCTTTAGAGTCGGACGGTGCAGGCTTTTCCGGCACAACCTGAATACGGATCGAGTTTTGCGGCACGAGATAGCGCTTGGCGATCTCGTGCAATTGCGCGGGGGTGATCGCAAGAAGGCGGGCCTCGGTTCCTGCTTCGCGGTCGCGAACAAAGCCCTTTTGTGATCCAGGTAGTTTTGGCGCATCCAATTCTGACAAGATGAATGACCAGAAACTATTGCTCTGGCGGGCGCGCGGGCGACCTTTGACGGCAGGCTCTATCACACGTGTAAGCTCGTCTTGGGTGACGCCATTTTTTACCAAGTCTGCCGCGATCCCATCAATTATGGCTTCCACTGGTTTGACTTGATCGGGTGTTACTGAAGCTTGGGCGTAGAAACGCCCAAGGTCGGCGAGATTTGAATATGTCCAACCGCCGTCGGGTGAATAGGATTGACCGGCAGCCTCACGAACTTTGTCAGTTAACCGCAACTGAAGGATGCTAGCCAATACATAATAACGCTCCGTCTCAAATGGATCGATGCCGCCCTTGGTACGCCACGACACATGGACAATTGCCTGTTCTGGTGGGCCCTTATGGTTCAAAACCCGCGCGGCTTGGCCAGTGGGAACGGAGCGGATCGTTGCCAATTGTGCTGTATTAAGCGGCAATCCGGCGCGCTTTGGTAGGGCACCAAAGGTCCTGGCGACAGCGACTACTACGGCATCGAAATCCGCGTCACCAACAACAACGACATGGATCGTCCCCTCACCGAGCAAGCGCTTCAACCTTGCCTTGCCTTTCTCATCATCGCTCTCGAGCGTTCTTTGTAGGTTTGGCTCAGCGTAGATGGGATTCCCGGTTGCAAAATAAGTTGGCTCATAGAACCCAAATACCCCTGAGGCCGTTTGAGTGTAGGAGTCCCAACTTGCCTTTAGAGCATCCCGCGCCAGACGGGCAGGACGTGGACCCATCCGTGGTTCAACCACTTGGCTCAACATGACTTGCAATTGCTCAGGCAAATCCGCGATCGCTGGGCTTGCATACATTTCCAGCGTGTCCGGATCGATCCGGACCGAGGCTAATGAAGTTGACCGACCTGCAAAGGCGCTGATCGATTGATCCAATGTCAAATCTCCAACACCGTCACCACCCCATGCAGCATCGGCAAATGTAGACCAGAAAGGATTATCTTGTGGGAAGGCCAAATGGCCCGCATTAATCCCGATGCGGATATTGGCGCGGTCTTTTGTATAATCGGTATGCATGAAGGACAGGCGCACACCGTTCTCAAAAATCACCACTTTGGCTTTAGGATGCGCGAGTTCTTCGACTTTTTTGACCTTGCCCGGAGGCCCAAGATTGAGGGGTGTAAACTCAGCCTTTTTGACCTCCTCGCGTTTGGGCAGCGGAGCGGCCATGGCGGTTTTCCAAGCATCAAGAACCGTCTTTTCGCCGCCGTTGACTGGTGCTTTAGCAATCAGAATTAGCGCTGGATCCCCACCCTGCCACCAAGAGACGAAAGCACGATTGACCGCCTCTGGCGTTGCAGCTGCAGCCAATTGGTCAAAAATGGCCAAATTATCTTGCGGACTGGTTGTCACGCCATCAGCACCAAGCGCACCGATCAATGAGCCGGATATCCCTGTCGTCCGGCGCGTAGGCTCTTCCTTAATTGCGCGCTCAAGTCCAAGCCTGTTCTCTTTGATCTCTTCTTCAATTTCTGCCGCTGTGAAGCCGGTGGCTAAAGCCTGACGCAATTCTATCACAACAGTCTTCAAGGCCTCTTGCCACGCGTCCTCTCTCGGCAGAACGGCAAAAGTGGCCGTTATTCCATTCTCATCTGTCACCTTTTGATAAAAGACCCCCAAGGTAGGCGGATTATCAACCAATTGAAGGCGGGCGAGCCGTCGTTGGAAGACGCCTTGAGCCAGGGACTGTAAGCCCGACCATTTGCGTTTCGCCTGTGTGTCGAGATCGCCGTAATCGGTCTCATCGGGACGGCTCTGCGCCACCATAACAACAATGGGCTGCTCAGGTTCAACAATGATTTTGGCCCGAAGTGGGCTCACGTCCCACGTGCCATTGTTCGGATCAGATGGTGCTTTGGCCGCTTTCGGCTTCCAATCTGAGAACTTTGCTGTGATGAGGGCCTTTGTGGCTTCCACATCCACGTCGCCTGTAACCACTAGAACAGCGCGCTCTGGCCGATACCACGTTTCGTAGAATTCGCGCACTTTGGCGGCAGTCGCAGTCTCCAAGATTTCCTTCACACCAATAGGATCGCGCAGCGTGCTGATGTCTTTGGGGTACAAGAATTCAGTGATTTGCCGCGATATCCGTCGCCCCGGCCCATCACCGTCATTCATCTCGGAAATGACCACGCCGATCTCGCGCTTAATCGCATCGTCTTTCAACAACAGACGATCGGCCGTCTCGCGAAAAATCGATAGAGCCGTATCCAACCTGCCACCATCGGCGCTGGGGATGTCGAGCTTATACATTGTCTCTTCAAGATTCACATGCGCATTGACGTGGCTACCAAAACTTGCGCCCAAACGCTCCATCGTCTTGGTGAGTTCACCTTCGGGAATATTAGTAGAGCCGTTAAACGCCATATGCTCGATGAAATGGGCAAAGCCACGCTGATCGTCACGCTCGTACTTCGAGCCCGCCTCAATCCGAAAGCGCAGCGACACTTGTTTTTCCGGTAATTTGTTAGGGCGGATGGCATAGCGCAGGCCGTTCGGCAAAACGCCATAGACCACATCTTTACTGGGCTTAAGATCCGATCCTTCCCACGGCCAAACTGCACCGGGCGGCGTGGCCGCGACTGGGCGCGTCTGGCTAATGGCTTGGGCTGCAACCTGTTGAGGTAGAGCGGGCAAGGCAAGCAAAACTGAAATACAAAAAAGCGAAGCGGTGCGAACAATGCAATGTTTAATCATGGAACGATCCAACCACAGGTTAAACCCTTTGCCAAGGTGGCAGATACGCTAGATGACGGAGATGACAATGTTGTTTACAGTAGCTCAAAACGGCAGCTCAGGGGGCTAGGCGCATGCGAATCTCAACTCACTTCTGGCGGAAAATCGGCTCTTGTGCGCTGGCAGGCAGTCTTGCACTCGCGCCCCTCCAAAGCGTGCAAGCTCAAACAAATCCAACCATAGGGATCGTTCGTCCAGGCGACCGTATCGCCGGACCAGCCTTTGCGACCCGCAGCCCTGCCTATGGCATGAATGGGGCCGCGGCCACTGCCCAGCCTATTGCGACCCAGATTGCCATAGACACACTGAAACAAGGCGGAACGGCCGTAGATGCTGCAATCGCCGCCAATGCGGCCTTGGGCCTGTTGGAACCTACTGGCAACGGCATTGGTGGCGACCTGTTCGCCCTGATCTGGGACCCCAAGACGCAAAAGCTTTACGGCATCAATGGCTCTGGCCGCGCGCCCATGGGCATGAGCCTCGCCGATCGCGCAGCACGCGAGGCCAAGATCAAGACCAGAATCCCCGGTAGCAGACCGTCGTTTGGCAGCTTGACCGTCACCGTACCCGGGGCCGTCGATGCTTGGTACACGATGCACAGCCGCTTCGGGAAATTGCCCATGGCCAAAGTATTGGCTCCAACGATCGCTTATGCCGAAGCCGGGACCCCCGTCCCGCCTGTGATTGCTTATTATATGGCGGGAAATCTCAAACGCCTCGAAGAGCGTGCCAAAGCGGGGGAAGTGGAAGAGTTTGACAATGCCCGCAAAACCTATTTCGCCAATGGCCCCGTTAAAGCAGGCGAAGTTTTCAAAAACCCCGATCTGGCCAAGACCCTTAGCTTGATCGCCCGTGGCGGACGGGACGCTTATTACAAAGGTCCTATCGCCCAGACAATTGACGCCTATATGCGCCGGATCGGCGGGCCCCTGCGGGCGAGCGACCTTGCAGCCCATAAGAGTGAATGGGTCGAGCCGATCTCGGTGAAATATCGTGGCTATGATGTCTGGCAATTGCCGCCCAATAGCCAAGGCGTCACCACACTACAAATGCTGGGCATCCTCAATCAGTTTGACTTAGCAGGCGCAGGATTTGGCACAGCAGAAAGCTTACACCTTCAAATAGAAGCCAAGCGCTTAGCGTTTGAAGATCGCGCGAAGTTTTTGGCTGACCCTGCCTTTGCAAAAGTTCCGACTTCGGGCCTGATCAACCCGGCCTATTTAAAAGGCCGTGCCGGGCTGATCGATCCAAACAAGGCAACAGTCGAAGTAAGTGCCGGCGACCCCAGCCAATTTGAGAAGGGCGACACCACATTTCTGGTCACCTCAGATTCCAGCGGCATGATGGTCGCGTTGATCCAGTCCAATTATCGCGGCATGGGTTCTGGCCTAGTCGCCGATGGCTTGGGCTTTATGTTCCAGAACCGGGGGGAAGCCTTCGCGCTCGATCCAGCGCTGCCCAACGTCTATGCACCCGGCAAGCGGCCCTTCCATACGATCATTCCGGGCTTTGTGACCAAGGATAATCAAGCCTTTATGGCCTTTGGCGTCATGGGTGGCGCGATGCAGCCACAAGGCCAAACCCAGATTGTCGTCAATATGATCGATTATGGCTTGGACGCCCAATCGGCAGGCGATGCGCCTCGTTGGCGACATGAGGGCGGTTGCGAACCTGAAGGCGGCTGTAAGCCGGGACTGGGCCGAGTTGCCCTTGAATCTGGCTATCCCGATGCTACGCGCGCAGGCCTTACCCAGAAGGGCTGGACCTTGAGTGGCGCTGACGGTGATTTTGGCGGCTATCAGGCTATTAAGCGCGACCCCAAAACAGGGGCCTATGAAGCCGCCACTGAAAGCCGCAAGGATGGCACAGCCTTGGCCTATTGAGGCTTGGTGCAACTTCGTAAATATCCAAGGGGCCGTGTTCACATGGCCCCTTTTTTCGTTTCGTGCGTTGAGCCAAAGATGAACGCAAATGAAATGGCGACCTCACAGGTCGTTCAGATGGCGCGCTTTAAAAAGAGGGTCATCGCCCCAAGCACTCGGTCTTGGTGCCTGCGTCTGGAGACTGAAGATGAAAAAAGCTCTGATACTTGCCTTAACTGGCCTTGCCACTCTGGCCAGTGCCCCTGCTGCGGAAGCCCAGCGCTTTGACCGTGGCCGCCCTTCCATCACTTTGTACGCCGGAACCGATTTCCGCGGACAGGCTGTGACCATAACCGGCGACGCGCCTGACCTGCGCCAGCTCAATTTCGACGAAGCTGCCGGCAGTTTGGTGGCACGCGGCGATTGGCAAGTCTGTTTGGATGCCAATTATGGCAGCCGTTGCCGGACCTACAGCGACTCCATCCCCAATCTGGAATCCTTCAGGGGTCGCATTTCCTCGGTGCGTTATGTTGGTCGAGGCAGTGTCATAAACCCCGGCCTAGGCGGTGGGTATGGCCCCGGCGGCGGTTACGGCCCTCCAGGTGGTGGCTTTGGCCAGGGCGGCGGGTACGGCCCAGGCTATGGAGGTGGAACACCACCCCGTTACACTGGTCAAACCACATCGGGCCGTGCCACCGTTTTCTTCCCCGGCTCGGTCTCCCAAGGCCAGTTTGGTGGCCGCAATGACGCAAACCAATTCTGCCGCGACCAAGGTCTCCGCGACGCAGTCTATTCCGGCCAAGATCGCAATGGCAATTTGGAAGACGTTCTCTGCCGCCGTTAGTCTGACCTAAACCGAAAACAAAAAGGCCGCGGTGTTCCCACCGCGGCCTCTCTTTTTAACGAGTCTCTCGCCGATTAGAAGTCGAGCGAGACGCGACCGTACACATAACGGCCCGAGAAGCCGAATGGCGAATAACGCGAGAACGCAGATGCGCCCGAGTTGTTCAAGGTTGTGAAGGTCGATGGCGTCAGGACCGTGGTGCCTGGCGTCTTGCGTGGATAGACATCGGTTGCGTTTTCAACGCCCAAGGTCAGGCTGATCTTGTCGGTCAGCTTGTAGCGGCCTTCGATGTCGAACAAGACCTCAGGGGACAGGACGATATCGCGCGCGGCATCGGTGCCGGGCTCAGTCACTTCACCATAATAGGTGGCCTTGAACGTCGTACCAAACTTGCCGAGCGTCCAATTGGTATTGAACGAGGCCTTTTGCTTTGGCTGGCCTTCGGTCAGCGTCAGCGTGTTGATCCGGTTGAACAATTGGGTTGGGGTCAACCCAATGGCGGTCAAAGCTGGGATGACTGGGGTCTTGTCCAGCTTGGTTTCGTTGACGCTCATGCTGCCCGTAAAGTCAAACCGACCAAAGTCGGTGCGCAAACGGTAGCTGGCAACCAGATCCGCGCCCTTGGTGGTGCTGTCCACACCGTTCAAGAAGAAGCGAACCGCGTTGATGCCGACGATGCCATTGGCAGCCAACAAAGTTGTCACGGCTGGCTGGTTCAAGTTTTCCGACAATACGATGCGGTTGGTCAACTCGATTTGGTAAGCGTCCAACGTGACGTTGAAGTCACCAAAGCGCAGAACGCCGCCCAGCGAGTAGTTTACCGATTCCTCTGGCTTCAACTCTGTGCCGCCCAACGCGCGACCGATCCGCGAGGTCGATGGCACGGTTAGGATTTCCAAAGGTACACCTGCAACCACGTTTGTGGATGAGGCGGTAAAGAATTGCTGTTGCAAGCTTGGTGCGCGGAAACCATTGGAAACCGAACCACGCAGCGCGAACATTTCATTGAAGTCATAGCGGCCCGAGACCTTGCCGCTGACATTGTTGCCAAAGTCGGTGTAGTCTTCAACGCGCACGGCACCCGAAACCAACAAAGCATCGGTTACGTTGACTTCGAGGTCGATGTAACCGCCGATGGCGTCACGGGACACACCGATTTCGTTGGATGGCTTAAAGCCGCCAAAGCCTTGCGAACCGGCAACGAACGAACCTTGCTGGAAGTAAGAGCCTGGCTCACCGGCGAAGATTTCATAATGATCGCGGCGCGCTTCAAGGCCGACAGCGACGTTTAAGTCAGACGCCAAGCCAACATTATAGCCCTTTACAGCCGACAAGTTTACGACGGTTTGGGTGTTATTGAAGCCACCAGCGTTGAACGAGGTTGGGCTAGCAACGCCCAATGAACGGTTCAGCGTGTTGCGGATCACGAATTCCATCTCGTTGAAACCGCGGTTTAAGCTCAGATCCACATCCCAGCCATTCCACTTGGTTTCCATGCCCAGAGCGAACGAGTTATCCGTGATCAGTGAGTTGATCTTGGGCAGGAAGCCGTTTGGATAGATTTCAACGACGTTGCGGCTATCGGCTGGCCAACGGAAGAAGGCTGCCGAAGTGGAATCGCGGCCTTGGACACTCGCCCAACCATACAGGCGGGTGGTGTCGGTCAAATCGATGCTGGCATTAGCAAACAAGGTGCCTTGGATCAGCTCACCGTCACCATATTGCTGATTCCAGCGGTTGATGGTGGCTTCACGAGGGTCAAGCGCGCCCCCTGGCAGCAAGTTATAAAGACGGCGGGTGTCATAACCTTGGCGGTTGATCGACTCACGGTTTTGAATTTCCGCAGCAATAGTCAAAGAGCCATTTTCGAACAAAGGCAAACCGACCCAAGCATTGACCGTGGTGGTTGCACCGTCATTGGCATCGCGCGAACGGATCGATTGCCACGTTGGGTTTGCGACGATGTTAGCAGCCGTGAAGTTCGTGGTGCCATTTGGCAAAGCAGGTGCTGGATCGGTGTTCACGGTGGTTTGGCGTTGGCCATAGGACACAGTGACATTGCCGCCTTCGCGACGCTGCTTCAGGCGCAAGTTGATCACGCCGGCGATCGCGTCGGAACCATATTGAGCCGATGCGCCATCGCGCAGCACTTCAACAGATTCTAGAATGCTGCTTGGGATGGTGTTCAAATCAACTGCCGAAGATCCGCGACCGATCGATCCATTGATGTTGACCAAAGACGCCGTGTGACGGCGCTTGCCATTCACAAGCACCAAGGTTTGGTCTGGTGCCAAGCCGCGCAAGGTAGCTGGACGAACAGAGTCGGTGCCGTCGACGATCGCAGGGCGTGGGAAGTTGAAGCTTGGCAAAGCGGTTGCCAATTGTTGGTTCAATTCTGGCGAACCTTGCTGGCTCAATTGTGCAGACGATACGACGTCCACAGGTGCAGCGGTGCTGAGTGCAGAGCGCGCAGCAACCCGAGTACCGGTCACAACAACGACTTCGGCTTCCTTCGTAGCAGGGGCTTCTTGCGCAAACGCTGGCGCAGCCAAAGCGGCAGCGCCCATCGCGATGATCATCGCGCGAATTGAAATTTCCATGATTTTTCCTCTTGAGTGGGTACAAACTCTCGGGGGGGCATGTGACGTCCGATCCCTGAGGTTTCAAGTCAGCGCCTGACACAATCGTGACTTTGAGGGGGTGAATCGCCGCCTTAACAGGACAGATGTTGCACAATGGTCACAATTTCAGGTTCACGCGGAACTGACTTGCATCATTCCGCTTGGGGTGCCACGACTAACGCGGCGCCGAGATCACGAAGAATCTCGCACTTTGGGAGACGTCCATGCATCCAGTTCACCATGCAGCACAAACACCGGATAAGCCCGCCGTCATCATGTCCGGTTCTGGCGAGGCATTAAGCTATGCGGAGCTTAATGCGCGCTCTAATCAAGTTGCCCAATTGTTGCGCGGACAAGGGCTGAAGGCAGGCGACGCCATCGCGGTCCTCTTGGACAATTGCCCAGACTATTTTGAAATCGCGTGGGGTGCCCAGCGCGCGGGCCTTTATTTCACCTGTCTATCCACAAAACTGCAGGTCGATGAGATCGCCTACATCTTGACGGATTCTCACGCCAAAGTGCTGTTTGTTGGGGCAAATCTTTTGGCATTAGCCGAAGAAGCGCTCGGCAATGCAGGGGTGAAAATTCCTGTTCTGGTGATTGGTGGCGATCCAAAAGGGCACTCATCCTTTTCTGATGCGCGTGACGCCCAGCCAAAAGATCCAATTGCTGACGAAAGCGCTGGGGCCGACATGCTGTACTCGTCGGGTACCACGGGCCGGCCGAAGGGTATCAAAATTCCGCTAACCGGTGCGCCAATTGATACGCCCAATGCGCTGCAAATGATGGCGCAAGCGATTTATGGCATCTCAGCAGACAGTCAGTATCTCTCGCCCGCCCCTTTGTATCACGCAGCGCCTTTGCGCTGGTGCATGTCGGTTCACAAGATTGGTGGGACCGTCGTTGTGATGGAGAAATTTGAGCCCGAAACCTATTTGGCCACGGTAGAGCGTCACCGCATCACGGACAGCCAATTGGTACCGACCATGTTTGTGCGCATGCTGAAGCTAGATGAAGCGATCCGCAAAGCCTACGACCTCTCGTCGCTCAAAATGGCGGTTCATGCAGCGGCCCCCTGCCCGGTTGCAATCAAACAGCAAATGATGGACTGGTGGGGACCCATTATACATGAGTATTACGCAGGCACCGAGGGCAATGGCTTTTGCACCATTTCGCCGCACGACTGGCTGCGCAAAAAAGGCAGCGTCGGCAAAGCGCTTTTGGGTGAGCTTCGGATCGTTGGCGAAGATGGCGATGTTGTGCCTACTGGGGAGTCTGGCACCGTCTTTTTCGCCAATGGCCCGCAGTTCGAATATCACAACAGTCCCGAGAAAACCGCTGACAGCCGCAATGCTTTAGGCTGGTCGACTTTGGGCGACGTGGGCTATGTCGATGAGGAAGGCTTCTTATTCCTGACCGACCGCAAGGCCTTCATGATCATTTCTGGCGGGGTGAATATCTATCCGCAAGAAAGCGAAAATGTGCTGGTAACCCACCCCAAAGTTGCAGATGTTGCCGTTTTTGGCGTGCCGAATGAAGAATTTGGCGAAGAGGTCAAAGCCGTGATTCAGCCGATGGATATGGCTGATGCCGGCCCCGAATTAGAGGCTGAGCTGCTGGCGTTTTGCCGAGCTAGCATCAGCCACGTAAAGGCACCCCGCTCCATTGACTTTATGGTGGAATTGCCGCGTTATCCCACCGGTAAACTCTACAAGCGGTTGCTTCGCGACCGCTATTGGGCCGGTCGGGAGAGCAAACTTGTCTGAAGGTAAAAACCAAGCGCAGAAAGAACTCTGGAACACATTTGCGGGAGAACGCTGGACCAGACGGCAGGTCGATATTGACGCCATGCTGTCAGGCTTCACGCAAGCCTTAATGCAGGCTTCTGGCCTTGAAGGCAGCGCCTCTCAAAATGTTCTCGACGTCGGATGTGGCTCTGGTGAAACCTCCTTGATGATCGCAGATCTGGGCCACACGGTGACGGGGGTTGATATCTCAACCTCCTTGCTGGCGCTGGCCCAAAAGCGCGCGGGCGACCGCGCGGGCGTCAATTTCCTGGAAGCTGATGCGTCGGACGCTGTGTTCGACAGCCCGTTTGACCTATTGATCTCCCGCTTTGGTGTGATGTTCTTTGATGACCCGCACGCAGCCTTTACCCATATGGTTCAGCAACTGAAGCCCGGCGGTCGGGTCGTGTTTGTCTGTTGGCGGCCACCTGCAGAGAACGAATGGGTGACGATGCCGATGCAGGTTTTGGTCAGCGTGACCGAACCTCCTGCCCCGCCACCACCAGATGCGCCCAGTCCGTTTGCCTTTGCCAATCCAGAAAGAACGACAGCCATTTTGGAAGCGGCAGGCTTAACCGACATTAAGTTCACCCCGGTGGACGCAGCCATGCCGATGGGCTCAGCCAAAGGGGCCATTGAGACAGCCGATTACGTCATGGAAGTTGGTCCTGCCGCACTGCCAATAGCCCAATTGCCGCACGAGACTGTCGCCATGGTGCGGGAAAAAATGGAAACAGCGATCGAACCCCGCCTCAAAGATGGCTATCTCTCGCTCGGTGGCGCGATTTGGGTGGTTGAGGCGCGTAAGGCTTAGATATCGACGGTTTACGGCTTATCCCGATACTTATTGGTGATGGGATAGCGCCTGTCGCGGCCAAAGTTGCGCGTGCCAATCTTGACGCCCGGCGGCGCTTGGCGGCGTTTGTATTCGGCAACATAGAGCAGATTCTGGATGCGGTGCACCACCACCGGATCATGACCGCGTGCGATCACATCCTCAATCTCGGCCTCTTCTTCGACAAAGCCGTGCAGCATGTCGTCGAGTGCGGGATAAGGCGGCAGGCTGTCTTGATCGGTTTGGTTCTCGCGCAATTCCGCCGAGGGCGCTTTGTCGATAATGCGTTGGGGAATGACTTCGCCCGAAGCGCCAAGGCCGATGTGACAAACATGCGCATTTCGCCACCGCGACAGGGCGTAAACCTCCATTTTATAGAGGTCCTTCAAAGCATTATAGCCGCCACACATGTCACCATAAAGCGTTGCATAGCCGACCGCCATTTCGCTCTTATTCCCGGTCGTTAAAACCATATGGCCAAACTTATTGGACAGAGCCATCAGCAAGACAGCGCGGCTGCGGCTTTGTATATTTTCTTCGGCAACCCCAGTTTGGGTACCGGCGAACTGGCCGCTCAACATTTGCGCGAATGCCTCCACCGCCGGTTCAATCGAAATAACGTCATAGGGGATGGCCAAGCGGCGCGCGTTGTCTGCCGCATCATCGAGGCTTTCTTGACTGGTGAAGCGCGAGGGCATCATCACACAGCGCACGCGGTCTGGCCCCAAAGCATCGGCTGCAACCGCTGCACTCAAGCCGGAATCGATCCCGCCGGACAACCCCAGCAGAACACCTGGAAAGCCATTTTTATTGACGTAATCTCGAAGCGAAAGCACCATCGCGGCATAATCAGCCGCCTCACCTTCAACTTGGTCGAGTTGCTCTGCCTGCTTGCAAACCCAGCTATCGCCGCCCTTTTCCCAAAGAGCACTCGACTGGCTTTCCGAAAAGTTCGGGAGGGATTGCACACATGCCCCGCTCGCATCCAACGCAAAGCTACCGCCATCAAAACAGAGTTCATCCTGTCCACCAATTTGATTGACATAGATAAGCGGCAAAGCGGTTTCAGAAACTCTTGCGCGCGCGCTGGCCAAACGCTCTTGCTTGACTGGGCGGCGATAGGGCGAACCGTTGGGCACGATCAGAAGCTCAGCCCCCTGCTGCTTCAGGCTTTGGGTCACCCGGTCAAACCAGATGTCCTCGCAAATCGGAATACCGACCAAGACCCCTGCAATCTTCACCGGAGTCGGCAAAGGCCCGGCATTGAACACGCGCTTTTCGTCAAACACAGCATAATTGGGCAATTCGTGTTTGAACCGCAGATCGGCGACGCGCCCATCTGACAGGATCGCGACTGCATTATAGAGCCCATCCTCATTCCGCCACGGGGTGCCCATGATCACCGTAAGTTTGGTACCGGCTGTCAGCGCGGCCAATTCTTCCGTCGCTTCACGGCAATCCTTCACCGCAGCGGGCTTCAGCACGAGGTCTTCCGGCGGATAGCCAATCAAAAACAACTCAGTAAAAACAAGAACGTCCGCCCCAACGCTTAGGGCATGCCCCAAGCAGGTCTTGGCTTTGGCAAGATTACCCCAAATATCCCCAACAATCGGGTTCAGTTGGGCGGAGAGGATGTGCAGCTTCTGTTGGGTCTGGCTCATGTGCCTAAACTAACCCGATGCGCGGTTTGGTTCAAAGGTTTGCGCTGAGAATGGTTTCAATTTGAAGGGCCAAGTCCATTGCGGTGAGCGCATCTTGGTTGGACACCTCCGCATAAGGCGCAGAACAAGCAGCTACAAACTGAGCCAACATTTGGGCGACTGGGTCTGAATCTTGGGCCAAAAATGGCCTTGGATTTGGCCAATTAGCCCCATGCGTGACCACGCCGCGCACAAAATCGACGCTCATTTGCGCTTGCGCTTGCCCGGTATCCAACATCCATTGCGTGGTGCGAACACTCGCGGTCCGTGTCGCGCGCAAGCGGGCTTCCCCGCCGCCTTTGAATCGTACCCGCGCTTCAGCAGAATCAATTGCCGCACCGCGACCACCAAGCTTGGTGGCCCGCACCGAAACAGCGCGCGAGCCAAACAAGACGGCTGCCACATAAATATCTTGGATCATCAGATCGAGAATAACGGAAACATCGCTGACATGCTCCCGCGGGGGGGCTTCGCGCACCGCTTCAAAGCTGCGTAATCCAACCATGCTAGGTGTTAGGCCCAGCGCACCAATCATCGGCCCTTCACGGTGGCCGACTTGCAAAATCAAGTTTTTGGCGCGCGCCTCGGCCACCATCTGTTGCGCTTCGTCGCGCGAGGTCGCAATTGGACGCTCGACTAGGACATGGCATCCTTGAGCGAGGGCCTGAAGACTTAAACGACCGTGGGTCCCTGCAGGAGCCGCGATGATCACCGCGTCAGCCTGCTCAAGCAACGTCTCGAGTGACAAGGGCTCAATTCCAAACCGTGCGCATAAGCCTTCAGAGCGCCGCACATCTGGCTCATAGAGACCGAGGAGATTCGCCCCCGGCGTCACGCGTAGCGCAGCAGCATGCCGCTCCCCCGCGACACCAGCACCAATGAGTCCCACCTTCAACAAGCTCTTACCGGCTCCTTTAACCCTCATTGGGCACCCTTGATTGGGCCCCCATCATCGGGTCTGTCGTCCCTATTTGTCACAGTGGCTTCACGCATCTGTCACAAGCGCGTGGTGCTCAAGCATAAAACGCTTGCGTCCATCAATCGTGCGCCAGAAAAAACTTCAGCAAACCAGCGATTTCCCGGAAACATTTACAGCAGGCTCCAAATGCCTTTGCCTGGATGACTTGACCCGCCCCCAAAAAGACCGTCATTCCCATCCTAGAAGCGTACAAGAGTACCACCACATAACAGGGAGAAACACATGCCAGCAGTTACATCTAAAGAAGTGCGCCTGAAGTCGCGGCCAGAGGGTTCGCCAGTCGCTGAAAACTTCGAGATCGCGAGCGTCGAGAGCACAAGCCCAGCTGCAGGCTTTGTTCAAGTGAAGAACCACTGGATGAGCGTTGACCCTTATATGCGCGGCCGTATGTACGACCGCCCAAGCTATGTGCCGCCCTTCCAATTGGGCGAAGCGCTGCAAGGCCACGCGATTGGCGAAGTGATTGAGAGCGGCGATCCTGACTTTCAAGTAGGTGACATTGTCAGCCACATGCTGGGTTGGCGCGAATTTGTAACAGGCCCCAAAGTCCTATTCACCAAGATCGACACCCATGGCATCCCCTTGCAGGCCTTTTTGGGCGTGATGGGCATGCCCGGCATGACCGCTTATTGCGGTTTTCTTGAAATCGGCGCGCCAAAGCCCGGGGACACTGTTTTCGTCTCCGGCGCAGCAGGGGCTGTTGGCTCGCTCGTATGCCAGATCGCCAAGATCAAAGGCTGCAAGGTCGTGGCCTCTTGCGGTTCGGATGAAAAAGGCGAGTGGCTTAAATCTGTCGGCGTTGATGAAGTCGTCAATTATAAGAAGGTGCCGGATCTCTTGGCGGCGGTTCGTGCGGCTGCCCCCCAAGGCATCGATATCTATTTCGACAATGTCGGCGGTGAACATCTCGAAGTCGCCCTCGAAGTGGCCCGCCCCGGTGCCCGCTTTGCTGAATGCGGCATGATCAGCCAATATAATGCGACGGAACCTGTCCCGGGGCCCAGTAATTTGGTTTACATTGTTGGTAAGAGCCTAAAGATCCAAGGCTTCATCGTGTCCAACTATGCCAGCATGCAAGGCCAATTCTTGGCTGAAATGGGCGGATGGATCAAAGACGGTCAGATCAAGTGGGAAGAGACCGTGATGGATGGGATTGATAGAGCTCCAGCCGCCTTCATGGGTCTATTCAGTGGTGCGAATGCTGGCAAAATGTTGGTCAAACTCGCCTAAGCGGACGTCCAACGCCCGAAAAGCCAAGGCCAGTCTCGCATGTGTTCGCAGACTGGCCTGGCGCATTGCAATTCAAGGGTGACGAACGTCGTCTTGCCCTGTAGAAGCCGCGCTTCAATTTTCGACCCTGAATAGGAAACCACCCATGAGCCGCCTTTTCGACAATTATGTGATGGTTGACTGGTCGGCTGCGGCGAAACCTGCAACCGGTGCGGATTCCATCTGGATTGGGACGTTGCGGCGCGATGTGCGTCTCCAATTGCGTTTTGAGGCGCAAAACCCACCCACCCGCAAGGCGGCTTTCGAAGCGATTACCGGCCTACTGGCTGAGTTTGATAAGCGCGGCGACCGCACCTTGATCGGCTTTGACTTCCCCTTTGGCTATCCACAAGGGACTTCGGCTGCCCTGAAGTTTGAGGGCGCCCCTTGGCTGACAATGCAAGCTTTCTTGACCAAGGAAATCAAGGACAAGCCAGATAATGCGAATAATCGCTTCCAAGTGGCGGCCATGATGAACCGCCTGATTTCGGGTGGGCCATTCCCATTCTGGGGGTGTCCACCACGCGACGTTCTGACCACGCTGCAATCCAAAAAGACCCGCCCACATGGCCCAGGCGATGTGCCTGAGCATCGTTTAGCCGAACAAGCAGCAAAGGGCGCAAGCCCGCTATGGAAGCTTTACACGGCAGGCTCTGTAGGTTCGCAGGCTTTGATGGGGATCCCGGTCGTCAAAAAACTGCGTGACGCGCGCGCCGATGCGCGGATTTGGCCTTTTGAAACCGGCTACAAGCCTTTATCGCGTGAGGACCTCGACGGGGTTAAAATCGTGATGGCCGAAATCTATCCGTCTATCGTCAAGGCGACACCTGCCGTTGGCGAGGTGAAGGACTTGGCACAAGTGCGCGCGATAGCCGAACATTTCGCGGCCTTGGATGAGGCTGGAAAACTGGCCGCAGCCTTTGGCCCCGCTAAAGGCCTGACCGACGCGCAAATTGAGACGATTGAGCAAGAAGAAGGCTGGATCTTGGGCGTTTAGCCCCCCCAACCGGCTTTAGCGGCGCAGGACCCAGCCAATAACCGCACCACCGACGACGGATGCGCCGGCATAAAGGGTCCAGTGCGCGGGCTCGCCTTGGCTGAACAACGCAAAGATCGCGATTGGCAAAAGCGCAGCCGACGTGCCGAGCAGACCTAAAAAGGCCGTTGCCCCTGCCGTACGTAATTGCCGCTTGCCAAAAGTGCGCACGTAATCCTCCCATCCTGTGCCGAAACCGTACAGGTGGGTGAAAGACCGCAAGATTGAGACCAGCGCAAATGCCCCAGTCGCTATTTATGGGGATAAGGTCTCATCCGCTTGGGGATCGACTGCTTTTGCGGCCTCAGTTGAGGAGATCGGACCTAACACCAAAAGTCGAAGCACCAAAATGCCCGCTGAAACAATGCTGGCTAGGGCAACGGCCTCAACAAGACCGCGTGCGCCGCGTTCGAAATGAATACAAAACAGCCAGCCCAAGGGCGACATAACCAGCACATATGAGACAAAATGGCTCATTGTGGGAAACCAAGGCTTGCCAAGGGCGCGCAGGGCTTGGGCTGCCACGACTTGTAAGAAGTCGGGTACGGCCATCAACCAGACAAGCCCAACCAATACCGCGCCATAGGCCATCAGGCTCGGGTCGGTTGTAAATGCGCTCGCAATTGGTTTTGCGGCAACCCACGTTACCACGGAGAACAAAGCTGCATAAATTCCAGATAGGCCAAGGCCCATCCAAGCGATCTTGCGCGCACCTACCAGATCGCCTGCGCCACGCGCGTTAGAGGCGATCACAGCGGTTGCAGAGGCAATCCCCATGGCCGGCATAAAGCCAATCGACATGATATTCATCACAATGTTGAACGCCCCGACTTGGACGACACCGGCAAGGCCCGCAATAATGGTGAGGATGTTGAAGGAACCTGCCTCCAAAATCCCGCTTCCAGCAGCAGAAAGGCCGATGGAGACTTGTTCTTTCGCTTCACCTGGTGCGGCACGGGTGGTGAAGTCCAAGAAGCCAAATTGCTTGGCGTCCGGCATGTTCAACAGCCAGATCATTGCGCCTACGGCCAAAAACAGCCGCGCACCCAATGTACTCCAAGCAGCACCATCAGCGCCTTGTAGCGGGACGAGGTAAGAGGCCAAGGCCAAATTGACCACATTGGCCCCCGCCATCAAAGCAAGCGCAACCCGTGGCCGGGACAAGGCTTCTAAGGTTTTCGCGCACGTCAGATAGATCGCATTGGGAAGCAGGCTGAGGCCTAAGATCGCTGCGCACGAGGCAGCCCCCCTGGCCAGATCCGGCTGTTGACCCAAATGGTTAAGTGCCCACAGCGCGCCAAAGTGCAACACAATGGCTAGGATGAAGCCCATCCCGATGGAGGTGACAATGCCGCGCCGCCAAATCAAGCCAATGGAGCGCGGGTTATTCTCGCCATAGCGGCGCGCAGCCAACACTTGTACGCCCACTAACAGCCCGATGGTCGCGACCAGCGCCGTGCCATTCAGGCTCCACGCCAAAGCGAGTTCTGCCAGCTCTGTCGCAGAATGACGGCCAACCAGAATGGAATCGACCAAGCCCATCAACATGACAAGCACATTCGATCCCGCTACGGGTCCAGCTAATAAAAGGAGTTTTTTCAACAGCCCACCTTGCGGCAGAACTGCCGCGTCGGGGGCAGAAGTCATGGTTTACCGGCGTCCTGACACCATTTTCGAGCGCGCCCACTGACGGCACTCGTCGGCGACCTCGAAGGCAGAGCGAATTTGCGCTTCACCTGGCATTTGTGGATCAATATGGGTTGCAGCATCTACGGCTTGCTTAAACGCAATCTCGGCCGCGCCAATCTGGCCAGACCGCAAATAGGCCCAAGCCTCCACCAAGGATGGCGCGATTGGATCACGTGCCAAAAGCGTGAAAAACGGTTCGTCGGTTTCGGCCTTTGAATAGGCGTCAAACTGGCTTGGCTCGGTCTTGCTGCTCATGGGTGCTTCCTATGTGGTTGGGCGACCATAGCAAGCCGCCCAAGATAAGAAAGGGGGCCGATGTGGGAGAGATGCGAATTCTTGAGCGAATCCGCCATAGTGTTGCAGCGATGCCCGACCTGACCCTTGAAACAGCCTATGCCAAACAGTTACGTGTGCCGCTTGGGACGGTGTGCGGCATTGATGAAGCCGGACGCGGACCATGGGCCGGCCCCGTATCGGCGGCTGCGGTCATCCTCAACCCCAAACAACTGCCTAAGGGCATTGATGATTCTAAGCGCTTAACCCACGCCCAGCGCGAAGCCCTGCTCGATGTGATTCAAGACCAAGCCCTCGCCAGTTCCCTTGCGATGATCTCTGCGCAAGAAATTGATTCTACAAATATTCTAAAAGCTACTTTGAAGGCGATGGCGATGGCAGCTCAAGGGCTAAACCAAGTACCCAGTTTCGCGCTTGTGGATGGGAATCGGACACCAGACCTTATCTGCCCTGCGTTTTGCGTGGTCGGCGGCGATCATCTTTCGCTGTCCATCGCAGCCGCCTCCATTCTGGCTAAGGTCGCACGCGACCGCTTGATGGCCGAGGCGGACGATCTCTATCCGGGCTATGGCTTTGCCCAGCACAAGGGCTATGGCACCAAAGCCCATCAAGACGCTTTGGCGCGCTTAGGCCCCTCCCCGATCCACCGGCTCAGTTACAAGCCCGTCGCAAAAGTGCTGCAGTCCTTTCAGGATTAAACTTCTGCAATGTGGCGACAGCGTCAGACGGAATAGCGCCCATCGCTACGTTTCTCATCTCGACGGGACCCAACCGATGGAGATGTAACATGAAACCTATTCCAAGCTTGCTTACGGCTGCCGCTGCCCTCGTCCTACTGGCCGGTGCCAGTGCCCCTGCCTTTGCCAAGGATCGCGACAATAATCCCCCCGGTCGCGCCGGCGGTTCCGGCACAAATTGGGAAAACCCACCAGGCCCGCGCGGTGGCCCGGGCACGTCGCCGGATCGCTACTACCGTCACAAAGGCATACGCTATGCCTTCGCGCCGCATAATCATGGCTATTATTACAATGCCCATTTTGGCTATTGGCACCCGACTTTTGGGTTCTGGAACCAAAAGTCCCGCTGCTGGCTCGACAATGACAACAATCCGCCAGGCCCTGTCGGCGGTCGCGGTACAAATTGGGAAAACCCACCAGGTATCCGTGGTGGCCCAGGTGCCTCGCCTGACCGCTATGGCAAATGCCGCTAGTTTAGGACGTGGCTATCAAATTGGCCCGTCTTAACAAGGGGTCGCGCAAGCCCTGAATCGACCCCCGAGCGCCGCCCTCTGAGCACCCCCTTCAGAGGGCGGCCAAATCGGAAAAAACTTTTACTGCAGTATTGCAGAAAAAAAGAATCACTCTGTCACTTTGTGAATCCTTTTTTAACCCTAATAGATTCAATTGGCCCCGCACACAGAAGGGGCATAACATGTCAGCAGATTATGAAAACCGCATTTTGATTGGCGATTGCATTGAGCTCATGAACAGCCTGCCTGAAGGCTCTGTTGATATGATTTTTGCCGACCCTCCGTACAATCTTCAATTGGGCGGCGATCTTACGCGTCCTGACAATTCAAAAGTTGCTGGCGTTGATGATGAGTGGGACAAGTTTGCCGATTTTGCCACTTATGACGCCTTTACGCGGGCGTGGTTGGCGGCTGCACGACGCTGCTTGTCCGACACAGGCACCATTTGGGTAATTGGCTCCTACCACAATATTTTCCGCGTTGGTGCGACTTTGCAAGACCAAGGCTTCTGGATCTTGAATGACGTCATTTGGCGCAAGACTAACCCGATGCCAAACTTCAAAGGCACGCGTTTCCAGAACGCACATGAGACGATGATTTGGGCAACCAAATCCGCCAATCAAAAGCGTTACACCTTTAATTATGACGCGCTTAAGGTCCTTAATGACGATCTGCAAATGCGCTCTGATTGGTCCATCCCCATTTGTTCAGGCCATGAGCGCTTGAAGGACATAACCGGCAAGAAAGTACATCCTACTCAAAAGCCAGAGGCCCTACTCCATCGCATCATGATGGCCGCCAGCAAACCCGGTGACCTGATCTTGGACCCATTCTTCGGCTCGGGCACCACCGGAGCAGTTGCCAAAGCTTTGGGTCGCCGTTGGATCGGCTTGGAGCGTGATACCGGCTATGCTTTGGCTGCAGAGCAGCGCATTTCGCGGGTAGAGCCCGGTCACCTCGACGATCTCGCCGTTATGAAATCGAAAAAGGACGAGGTTCGCGTACCCTTTGGTACCATCGTGGAGCAAGGTTTGTTGCGCGCTGGTGACGCCATTTACTCCCCACGTGGCGATGTGGCGGCACGGGTCCGCGCCGATGGCTCGATCATGGCAGGTGAAATGGTCGGTTCCATCCACCGCGTTGGGGCACAAGTTCAACACGCTCCTGCTTGCAATGGCTGGACCTATTGGCACTTGCGTACCGATTCAGGCCTTGTTCCAATTGACACCCTGCGCCGAGAAGTCCGCGCGCGCATGGCGGCTTAAAACCGCCAAAGCCCCCAAAAAGCCGTGACGGGCCGCGTCAAAGCGGCCCGTTTGCGCGCAATTGCTTAATCCGTTTTAGCGCAATGATAACCTCAGGGTCGTATACGACAGGTAATGAACCTTCGTACTGTGACCCCTCGTGCATTCAATCTGACAGCCAGCCTGACGGTTGCGGTCGCTGCTTTTCTGGCACCGATCGCGCTTCTGCTTGTCTTGTTTTTGCAAGAACAGCAGAAGGCCATCGACTTTGCTCAAAAGGAAATTCGCGGCGTTGAAATGGCAAAAGCCATTAACGAAGCCGATATAAGCCTTGGTCAAGCGATGTTTCAGACCGAAACAAGCGGTGCGCTAACCTCGCAACTTTTTACGTCGGTATCTGACCTCAAGCGAACCCAAGGGCGCTATGGCACAGCTTTTTCTACGGATTCCACGGTAGAACAAGTCTCCGACGATTTACTCGAGATCGCAGCAAGCGGACGAGCTGAGATTGGTGCGGTGAACACCATTCGCTCAAAACTGCGGACGCTGACCAGTCAAGTTGGGGATGCTTCAAACCTGATCTTGGATCCAGAGCTTGATTCCTATTATCTAATGGATTTGCTGATCGTTCGCTTTCCAGAGACCCAAGCTATACTTGATGCAAAAGCCGCTGCGATGGGCTATTTCCGCAGCGAAGACAAATCCGACGTTACAACTGACGGCAACGAGTTATTGCGACTGAGCGGTGGCTACCGTGTGGCGATCAGCCAACTGGAAGATTCTGCTTCCTCTGCCTTACGCCACTCGCAGCGTGCAGAGCGCCTTGGCATTTTCCAGAATGAATTTGCCGAAGGTATCCGTGCGCTAGACCGTCTAGATACCTACACCCGCCGACTTTTGGGTGGCAGCGAGATATTTGAGCCAAAAGTCGCTGCCTCACTGGAGTGGCAAGCGCGCAAGCAGTTTCATGACGTCAGTCTCATTGTCGCGAACGAGCTGACCCATCTTTTGGAAGAACGCATCGACCGCCTGGAAACGGCGCGCAACCAATCTCTGTTGGCGACATCCATCCTATTTGCGGTGGCACTTGTCTTTGTGTTCGCCTTCTTACGCTTCCGCGTGACGAAACCATTGACCCTTCTCACCCAAGTCGCCGAACGCTTTGTCGCGGGCGATCTGAGCGAGAAAACACCGTTACAAGAGCGTGCGGATGAGGTGGGCGCCCTCGCCCGTGCATTTGAGCGTTTGCGTATTGATGCTGCGGGACGGCTTGAAGCCGAAGCCGAGCGGGCAAGTGCTGTTGCGGCAAACAAGGCGAAGTCGGCATTCTTGGCCATCATGAGCCACGAGTTGCGCACGCCACTCAATGCCGTCATCGGATATGCTGAAATCCTCGAAGAAGACCTTCAAGGGGCAAACCAGGTGCAAAGTAGGGCTGATGCCGAGCGGATTAAAGGTGCCGGGAAGCATTTGTTGAGCGTGATCAATCAGATCTTGGATCTGTCAAAGATTGAAGCTGGTTCTATGGAAACCGAAGCAATCGCCTATTCACCTGCGGCCATTTTACAGGAGGTCGCCGATACCATTCGGCCAATCCTCGAAAACAATGGCAATGTGTTGGCCATTCAAGCTGCCCCGATAACCCAAGCCTTTGGTGACCCCATGCGGTTGCGCCAATGTCTGTTTAATCTGGCATCCAACGCAGCGAAGTTCACGTCCAATGGCGTTGTCACCCTCGAGCTCAAGCAGCGCGGGGATCATTTGTTGTTCCAAGTGAAGGACAATGGGATTGGGATGACCGCCGAACAGGTGACGCGCATTTTTGATCCGTTTGTGCAGGCCGATGATTCCACCACCCGCAAATTTGGCGGTACAGGTCTTGGCTTGGCCATCACCCGCAAACTCGCGCGCTTGATGGGCGGCGATGTGACAGTTAGCAGCGAGACTGACGTCGGCTCGATGTTTGAATTGACAATCCTGCATTATGATGATGCCCATCGCGCGGCGGAACCAATCTTTCAGCAAGAAACCCAACCAAAGAACGCTTCCCTCGCGGCCTAAACAGTCAAGCCGATTTGAGGCTATCGAAGGCCGATGCGATGATCTTCTGCATCAAACTGGGTATGGCCGCTGCGTCCAATTCATCTAATGCCAGATGGTGATAACCCTCCAAGCTTTGGACAAGCCGGTGGCGGACCGCAAAGACCTGCATTCGTAAGTCAAAGTGGGTGAAGACGTGGCGAATAGGCGCACACTCAGTCCAGTGAGCTTCCCGATGAAGGTCGGCAATCACGATTTCGGATGCTTCGTAAGGCGTATCGCGCCAAGCTAAGCTTGGCACTTCCAGCATGCCGCCCAACAGACCTTCAGTCGGCCTGCGCCGAACCAGAATGCCTTTAGGATCTTGATGCACAAAGGCCACGCCGAAGCGCACAGGCTTTGGCTTTTTCGCTTGCTTCTTGGGATAGTCCGCCGCAACACCCTGTGCGAACCCGGCACAGCGCCCGGCCCAAGGACAAAGCCCGCAAGCAGGGTTGCGCGGGGTGCAAATTGTGGCCCCTAAATCCATCATGGCTTGGGCGAAGTCGCCGGGTCTGTGGGTGTCCTCTAGCTTTGAAGCAGCATCGCGAAAAACAGGCTTGCCAGCGGGCAAAGCCGCGTCAATCAGCCAAAGGCGAGACAACACACGCTCAACATTCCCGTCGACGGGAACATGGGGCAGGTCAAAGGCAATGGCCGCGACCGCCGCCGCTGTATAAGGGCCAATGCCCTTGACCATCAGCAAGCCAGTCAGAGAAGCCGGAAACCCGCCCAAGGATGCGACCTCTTGAGCGCCTGCGTGCAGATTGCGCGCACGAGCGTAATAACCCAACCCAGCCCACAGCCCTAAAACATCGTCCAACGGCGCAGCGGCCAAATCTTCCAAGCGTGGATAGCGGGCCAAAAAGGCCGCGAAATAAGGCTTTACCGTCACAACCCCGGTCTGCTGCAACATGATTTCCGAGAGCCATACATGATAGGGGTCAGGACGTCGGCCCGCTTTGCCTTCGGCTGGCGACACGCGCCACGGGAGGCGACGTGCGTGGACATCATACCAAGCCAACAATTGGTGCCTTAGGTCTGCAAATGTTTCTGGGGCAGATGCGCGCATTTTCAGTCCCTAGCTGCTTCGCCGATCAAATACATCAGGGCCTCGCAGATCGGCATTGAATAGGGTAAGCTTCAGTGATGGCTGACCCATTCTCTCCTGATCGCGATGAGCTAGGCTTTGACCCGCAGTTAGAGGTTGCGGCCACAGCTTGGCTGTCACAACGGCGCGGCAAGCCAGTTTGGGCAGGTCCTCCCCCTGTGGCACGCCTGATTGCTAATTTAGTGCCGCAAGATCAACGCAAAGCCGGCATGACCGCCCGTGAGCTGCAGGGCCGCTGGGCAGAGATTGTGGGCGATAAGATTGCGACCATTTGCCAGCCCGATCAAATCAAGGGCGAAACACTCGTCTTAAAAGTTGTGGCTGCCGCAGCGCCTTTGCTTTCCATGCGATCCAACGAGATAGTCGGGCTTGTTCGGCTCGCCGGGGCCAGTAAGATCAAGAAGTTGTCGTTGGTTCGCGCGCCTCTAAAGCAAGCAGTGAAAGCACAGGCTTCGACAACAAAACGAAAATTGAACGCCACTGAGCAGCGAAAACTGGATGAACAGCTTGAACAGGTGACACAACCAAGCTTGAAAGCAGCCTTGACTCGGTTGGCCGAAGCCACCGCATCTATCGACTAAGGGATGACCTTGCCCGATAAAGGCACATAGGATGACAAAGCGGCCTCGCCTCCACGCGATGCAGGCGCAATAGGAGTGACCAGATGTCTATTCAGTTCCGCAATTTTGGTTTTGTAGCCAAACTCGCCGTCGTTGCCACTGCCTTGGCTTTGAGCGCTTGTGGCCCTTCGACAGGCGGCAAGTCTGGAGGTGCACCCAGCAGCGCGCTTGAGAATGCCACCGATTTTCCGATGGGCTCCAAGGATGCCAAAGTGGTGATGATTGAATATGCGTCGATCACGTGCCCACATTGCGCGAATTTCCACACAAATGTGTTGCCCACAATCAAAGAAAAATACATCACGCCCGGCAAGGTGCGTTATGTGTTCCGCGAATTCCCGACCATGCCAGTCGAACTGGCAACCGCTGGCCATTTGTTGGCGCGTTGTGCGGGTGGTGAAAAGCGCGACCAAGTCATCGATGCCCTGATGCGTGGGCAAAGTGAACTCGTCACGCAAGCCCAAGGCCCTTCAGGTGCCAAGCAAGCCCTGTTGAACGTCGCAGTTTCTGTCGGGATGAATGAAGCCCAATTTGATGCGTGTATGGCCAATCAGGATCAACTCAAGATCTTGGTGGAAGTGCAAGAAGGCGGCGTCAAAGCAGGCGTACAGGGCACCCCATCCATCTTTATCAATGGCGAGAAGTTCGAGGGGCCAGGCGGCCGTGAAATGACTGCTGACGATGTCAGCAAGGCCCTTGATGCGGCTTTGGCCAAAGCAAAATAAGGTCATACGCTGTTGCTTCAACGCCGCCCGTTGCTAGATTTTCGTCGTGCTATCCCTTGGCATGTACGGGCGGCTGCTTGCCTGATGGCAGGTCTTGTTGCGCTGACGGCAGCAGGCGGTTTTGCTTCGGCCAAGGAAAAGCCAAAAGCGCCGGTGACTGCAACCAAGTCGCCTGCCGTTTCGGCGCCAGTTGCGGATTGGCCTTTGGGTTCAGAACGGGCGCGGGTGACCCTTCTTGAATATGGCAGCCTGACCTGTTCCCATTGCGCAGACTTCAACAATCAGGTCTTGCCAAGCATAAAGGCAAAATATGTGGACACAGGGCGTGTGCGCTATGTGTTTCGTGCCTTCCCAACCCCGCCAATGGGCCTGTCCTATCCCATGCATAGTCTGGCACGATGTGCGGGGCCTAAAGGCTATCACCGCGTAGTGGACGCCTTCTTCCAAAAGCAACGCCAAATCTTTGATGCTGCCCAGCAAGGAACCGGCGCGAAGGAGGCGGTCTATGCGGTCTTCACAGAAGCAAGCGGCATGAATGCAGCCCAAGCAGATATCTGTTTGCGCACCCAATCTTTTGCCGAAGCCGTCAATCAGCAATCCTTGAAGGGCGAAGAGATGGGGGTTGAGGGCACGCCAACTCTCTTCATTCAAACGGCTAAGGGCGTCACGCTCGTGGCTGCGCCCTATGACGTGGAAAGCGTGAGCCGCGCTTTAGATGAAGCCATTGCCACTCTGCCACCACCAAAAGCTGCCGGTCCTGCAAAAGCAAAACCCAAGACACCGACCAAGACCAAATCCAAGGCTAAAAAGCCATGAGGGTAACCGATCTGCGCGTGGTCGGGTTCAAGTCCTTTGTGGACCCCGTCCATTTGAAGATTGAACCGGGCTTGACCGGCATTGTTGGACCGAATGGCTGCGGCAAATCCAATATTCTTGAATCGCTTCGTTGGGTGATGGGCGCAACCTCGGCCCGAGCGCTGCGCGGCGGCGAAATGGACGATGTCATTTTCGCGGGCACCGATAAACGTCCAGCCCGCGACATTGCCGAAGTTGTCATTAGTCTGGATAATCGCGAAGGCCGCGCCCCTGCCCCATTTGATCAAGACCCGGTGCTGGAAGTTTCGCGGAAAATCCGCCGCGCAGCGGGCTCAAACTTCAAGATCAATGGCAAGGAGGTGCGCGCACGCGATGTCCAGCTTCTGTTTGCTGACGCTTCGACTGGGGCAAATTCACCGGCTTTGGTTCGGCAAAATCAAGTCAGCGAATTGATCAATGCCAAGCCCGAAAATCGCCGTCGCATTCTCGAAGAAGCTGCGGGCATTTCTGGCCTTTATACGCGCCGTCATGAAGCCGAACTCAAACTACGCGGCGCGCAGACGAATTTGGAGCGGCTCGACGATGTGATCCAAGCGATGCAGGACCAATTGAATGGTCTACGTCGTCAAGCGCGCCAAGCTACGAAATATCGCGCCGTTGCCGAAGAAATCCGCACGTTGGAAACATTCCTGTTCGCGCAGCGCTATAATGAGGCCCAGTCTGCCCTCGCCCAAGCGCAAGAAAATCAGCGCAAAGCGGAGCAAGAGCTGGCCGATGCAACTTTGGCTGCCAATAAAGCTGCGGCGGCAGCAGAAAACTCAGACGAGAGCCTAGGCGGTCTGCGCGAAGAACAAGCGGTCGCAGAAGCCATCCTTCGTCGACTGGAGGGGCAACGGATCGCCTGCGAGCGTGATCTTCAAAGTGCGCGGGATGCCTTGAATGCCGCAGAAGCCGATATGATTCGTATCCGGAATGACAAGGCGCGCGAACAAACCCTGTTTGAAGATGCGACCCAAAATCTCCAACTGGTATCGGAGGCTTTGGCAAACCTGCCTGATCGTAGCGCTTTGGATGGCGAGATCGAGCAGGCAAAGACCGCCACGTCTCAAGCCAATGAGCTGCGCGAAGCGGCGGAAGCTGCTTTGACTACAGCTATTTCCCAGCGCGCCGCAGCAGTCGCAGAACGCAATGCGCAGTCGCGCGCCTATGAGGATGCCAAAGCGCAATTGCGCCGTCGGCAAGAAGCGCTTGCCCGCATTGAAGCCGACGTGGCCCGCCTCAAGCTGGCCCTGCCGAATGATGATGTGCTCGCCATTGCGCGCAAGGAAGCAGAAGCCATCGGCGACGCTGCCAATACAGCCGCTGAGCGTGCAGACCAAAGCGAGAAAGAAGCCGAAGAGGCTGCCGCTCAAGAGACAGAAGCCCGCGAAGCCGCCCGTCAAGCGCAAAACCAGCTCGACCGCCTGATGTCAGAGCTCAAAGCCCTCGAGGCCATGACGAAAAAGCCTGTCGCAGGGTCTTGGGCCAAAGTTCTCGACACCATTCGTCCTCAGGCGGGCTATGAGCGCGCAGTGGCAGCGGCCTTTGGCGATGAATTGCAGGCAGCCCTTGACGCAAAGGCGCCATCCGCTTGGACGGGCCAAGAGGTGCGCAGCTTTGATTGGCCCAAAGAGGTCACGGCCTTGACGGACTTCATCACGCAAGTTCCCGTTCAGTTGGAAGCTCGCCTTGCTGGGATTGGATTGATTGATAGCGCTTTGTTTGATCGCCTGACGGACTTGCCGACTGGTGGCCGCCTTGTGACTATGGAAGGCGACATGCGGCGCTGGGATGGGTTTGTTCGGCGCAAGGATGCGGTTTCATCCGCGGCGGTAGAACTTGAACAACGAAACCGCTTGGAATCCTTGCAAGGCCAAGTACCGGCAGCCCAAGATACCGCGCAAGGCCTCGCCAAAGCGGCGGCTGAAGCACGCGCTAAGGCTGATCAAAAACGAGCTCAAGCCCGCCACGCTCGCGCCGAAGCGCCCCGCGCCTTTGCAGCCGTTGCTGGGGCACGCGACCGGATCGCCCGTCTCGAAGCCGACTTTGCCCGAGCACGCGCGAGCTTTGAACAAGCTGAGATTAGCGCCGCCGCTGCAGCAGAAGAATTGAATCAAGCGAGCTTGCTAGTCGATGTCGCCGCTGACTTGCTGGCAGCTTTGCCCCCTGAAGCCGACACGAGCCAGTTGAATGAGATGCAGGGCCAAGCACAAGCCGCGCGCGCCGGGGCAAACCAAGCCCAAGCCAGCTTGAACCAAATTCTATCCCGCGCAGGGGCCCGTGACAGCCAAGAAGCTAACCTAAAGCGCGACTTGGGGTCTTGGCAGACCCGCTTGAAGGCCGCTGAAGCGCGCCTGCTGGAACTGGATCAAGAAAGCGCCAAGGCGATGGCGCGCAAACAGGCCGCCACGGACGCGCCAGTTGACATTGAAAAGCGCCAACGCGAACTCTTGAGCCAGGTCCCCGCTGCCCAAGCCCGCAAAGCCAAAGCCGATGACGCGCTGAGCCAAACCGAGTCCAATATCCGTAGCCTGCGCGATCAAGACAGGATGGCCAGCCAAGCTTTGTCAGCCGCACGAGAAGCCCGCGCCGCCGCTACCATCCGGACCGAGGCCACTACCGAACGTCTGGCTGAACTGAGTGACGAGATCCGCCGCGCCCTACAAATGGACCCAGCCGATTGCGAACGTCGCGCGCGGGCCGCCTTGGGCGAAGCATTTGATCAAACCACGATCCAAGCGACCGAGCAACGGCTTGCGAAGCTGCTTTATGACCGGGAGGCCATTGGCGGCGTCAACCTGCGGGCCGACGAAGAAGTGGCTGAACAAGAAGCCCGCTTAACGGCTCTCGTGGCCGATAAGGACGATCTGACGTCTGCGATTGCCAAGCTGCGCGGTGGCGTCGACCAGATTAATGAAGAGGGCAAGGAGCGCCTTGTTGCCGCTTTTGACACGGTGCATGGCCATTTCCGGGTCTTGTTTGAAGCCTTGTTTGACGGTGGCACAGCTGAATTGCGCCTAACCGAAAGCGATGATCCACTGGGCGGTGGCTTAGAGGTCTATGCCTGCCCGCCTGGAAAGAAGTTGCAAAGTCTGACTCTGATGAGTGGCGGTGAACAGGCGCTGACGGCTTCAGCCCTGATTTTTGCGGTTTTCCTATCCAACCCAGCGCCAATCTGCGTCCTAGACGAAGTCGATGCGCCTTTGGATGATTCCAACGTCGACCGTTATTGCCGCTTGTTGAATGAGATGCGTCAGCGAACCGAAACCCGCTTTATTGTCATTACCCACCACCCCATCACCATGGCCCGTATGGACCGCTTGTTTGGCGTCACGATGGCTGAGCGCGGCGTGTCGCAATTGGTGAGTGTCGATTTGAGTCGCGCAGAAGCCCTGATCTCCGCCGAGTGAGCCAGTGGCGAGGGGTGTCAGCCCCAATCGATTGCACAACTTTCGTGCACACACCTCACAAATTTGTGACTGTTCTGCAACAAGTTTGACTCAAAGTCGTTCCTAAACCGAATCTCGTGCGAAATTTCGGACATTTGGATGTTCCCCGCCTTGTCATAACAATTCAGTGAGATATCGACGGAAAGTCAGTGTTTTTACAAATCTGACTTCGAGAAGTCACAATTAAGGATAAAACATCCATGAAGAAAACGACTAACCTGAGCGGCGCAAGCTTGCTGGCCCTTTCGGTCGCATCCGCGCTGATCGTAGCAGCTCCCCAGTTCGCCTTTGCCCAAGCGGCACCTGCTGCGGCTGACGAGCCCTCCGCAGAAGTGATCATTGTTACGGGTACACGCCGCGTGTCGCGCTCCGCTGCTGACACCCCTGCCCCGGTCGACATCATCGGCGGTGCCGAAATTGCCAAGCAAGGTGAATCCGACACGTCCAACCTGATCCGCAACTTGGTTCCGTCCTTCAACGTGAACACCCAAGCGATCAACGACGCTTCCTCGATCGTCCGTCCAGTCAATTTGCGCGGCTTGGCACCTGACCAAACCTTGGTGCTGGTCAATGGTAAGCGCCGTCACCGCGCAGCCGTCATCAACTTCTTGGGCGGTGGTGTATCTGACGGTGCACAAGGTCCAGATATTTCCTCGATCCCCAGCATTGCTCTGAAGCAAGTTGAAG
>NZ_JBMLTR010000223.1:0-6686 GCF_049239865.1 Aquidulcibacter sp. | reverse complement strand
TTGTCCGATAAAGTCGGGAAGAGATTACAGCCCCAAGACCATCTTGGCGATGATGTTGCGCTGGATTTCGTTTGACCCGCCATAGATGGAGGTTTTGCGCATGTTGAAATAGTTCGGCGAGGTCCAGTGGGCATAATCTGGGCCAACGCCCATATTGTCGCTTTCGTCGCGGAAGCCACGCACGTAAGGGGCGGCGTAATTGCCAACCGCTTCCATGGCGAGTTCGGTCAAGCGCTGTTGGATTTCGGTGCCCTTGATCTTTAGGATTGAGGATTCAGGGCCGGGACCTTTGCCAGCTTGTTCGCGGGCCAAGGTGCGCAGTTCGGTGATTTCCAACGTGGTGAGATCAATTTCGAGCTCAGCGATCTTGCGCGAGAATTCTGGATCCTCGATCAGGCTTGCGCCGTCCATAGTCTCCGCACGGGCCAATTCCTTCAAGCGCTTGACGCCGACTTTCGATCGCGCGACGCCAGCAATGCCAGAACGCTCATGCGCCAGCAGGAATTTCGCGCAGGTCCAGCCCATGTTTTCTTGGCCAACCAGATTGGCGACAGGCACGCGGACGTTTTCCAGCCAGACTTCATTGACTTCATGGCCGCCATCAATCGTGATGATAGGGCGGACCGTGATGCCGGGGGTCTTCATGTCGATCAGCAAGAAGGAAATGCCCTCTTGTGGCTTGCCGTCTTGCTTGGTGCGCACCAAAAAGAAGCCCCAATCGGCATGCTGGGCCAAAGTGGTCCACGTCTTTTGGCCATTGACGATGTAGAAGTCGCCATCGCGCTCTGCCTTGGTCTTGAGGCTTGCCAAATCCGAACCAGAGCCTGGCTCTGAATAGCCTTGGCACCACCATTCCTCACCCTTCAGGATGGGCGGCAAGAAGCGGTCTTTTTGCTCTTGCGTGCCGAAGGTGTAAATCACGGGTGCGACCATGTTGATGCCGAAGGGCAAAATGGGGATGGTTTGGGCACGGGCCAATTCTTCGCCAAAGATATAGCGCTGGGTTGGGCCCCAACCTGGGCCGCCATATTGGGTTGGCCAAGCTGGCGCAGACCAGCCGCGCGCGCCCAAAATCCGGTGCCATTCTAAGAAGTCTTCTTTGCCCATGTCGTCACGGTCGGCAAAGGCCCGCAGACGCGCTGGGTAGTTTTCTTCGATGAAGGTGCGAATTTCGTTGCGAAAGGCAATATCTTCATCGGTATAAGCAAGGTTCATTGGACGCTCCCGTTTAGCGCATCCTTCTCGCCGGATGCTGCCACTTAGGTGTGATCATAGTGCGAAGCGCCGTGGGATCAAGCAGAATTCGCCATGATCCGCATGACCTTAACGCAAACGTCAGCTATAATTTGCAGGCACTTCAAACTGCATCGCGGAAACGTGACCCCATCGACAGGTGAAAGCATCCTGTGCCACCTTTTTGTGCCATGCATTCTATGCAACCAAGGCCGCCTGCCCGTGACCCTTCGGCGTCGCTTAACCTGACTTTTTGAGACTTGTTGCCAATGTCTTTACCAGCCAACCGCCTCATTTCACTGGATGTTTTTCGCGGGGCCACAATTGGCGCGATGGTACTGGTCAATAATCCGGGGACGTGGAGCGCGATCTATCCACCTTTGGAACATGCAGCGTGGCACGGCTGGACCTTTACTGACACCATCTTCCCATTTTTCATCTTCATTATGGGCATTGCCATCCCGATTGCGCTCGAACGTCGCCGTGCCGCGGGCCAAGCGGGCTTTGACCTTTACTTGCAACTGGCACGCCGCACCGCAGCGCTATTCGGATTGGGACTCTTTCTGGCGCTCTTCCCGTTTTATAATTGGATGAAGGGGGATTGGATCCATTTGGGCGATATGCGGATCATGGGCGTGTTGCAACGCTTGGCACTCTGCTTCTTCTTTGCCTCTGTCCTCTTTTTATGGCTCCGCCCACGGGGGCTCCTGATCGCTGCCTTTGCGCTCTTGTTCGGCTATTGGGGGCTGATGATGTGGGGTGGGCGGGGCGACCTTAGCCCGGAAGGCAATTTCTCTGGCTTGATTGATCGTATGATTTTGGGGCCACATATGTGGAAGGGCTCCCCTTATTGTGATCCAGAGGGCCTGCTCTCCACCCTGCCCTCGATTGCGACGTGCTTGTTTGGGGTGTTGACCGGGCAATTGATCCAGTCGCCAAAATCCAACGATGCCAAAGTGGCAGAAATGTTGGTATGGGGCTTTGTGCTGTTGACGCTGGGCTGGATGTGGGGCGGTGTTTTCCCCATCAATAAGGGGATTTGGACCTCTTCTTATGCCCTCTTCATGTCCGGCATGGCGATGTGCGTTTTGGGCGTGTGCTATTGGCTGATCGACATCAAGGGCAGCAATTGGTGGACCAAACCGTTTGTGATCTTTGGCGTCAATGCGCTGGCGCTGTTCGTCGGCTCTGGCATGTTAGGGCGTGTCCTCAATATGGTACCGGGCAGCACTGGCCCCGACGGTAAGCTCATCTCGCTTAAAGTCACAATTTATGAAGGCGTTTTTGCGCCCTTGGCCAGCCCAATGAACGCTTCGCTTCTCTTTGCCATTTGCTTCATTGGCTTGTGGCTATTCTTGATGTGGCTGCTTTACCGGAAGAACATCTTCATCAAGGTCTAGGCTACAACATCGAGCGGGCGTTAAGCCCGCAAGCCGCCATCGCTGACTTTGGCGTCACGGCCCAAAGTCTGCAGCACCGTCTGCACGATCCCTTCAGCATCGAGGCCGGCCAGGCGATATTGCAGCTCTGGCTTGTCATGCTCTTGGAACACGTCCGGCAAAGTCAGGGTGCGTACTTTCAGGCCACGATCTAACAGACCGTCCGCGGCGAGGAAATGCAGCACAAAGGCCCCAAAGCCCCCAACTGAGCCCTCTTCAATCGTGATCAACACCTCATGATGGCGCGCCAATTGGCGGATCAAATCATGGTCCAACGGCTTGGCAAAGCGCGCATCGGCAACGGTCGTTGGCAGGCCCATGGCGGCAAGCTGGTCTGCAGCCATCAGGCTTTCGGTCAAGCGGGTGCCAAAGGACAGGATGGCGACTTTACCGCCCTCGCGCACGATACGGCCTTTACCGATCTCTAGCGCCGTCAGGATCTGCGGGATTTCAACGCCAACGCCCTCACCGCGTGGATAACGGAAAGCACTGGGTCGATCGTCGATTGCGGCAGCGGTTGCCGTCATCAAGGCCAGCTCGGCCTCATCGGCAGCAGCCATTAGGACCATGCCGGGCAAAGCCCCCATAAAGCCGATATCAAAAGTACCGGCATGGGTCTGACCATCCGCGCCGACAAGGCCTGCGCGGTCCATCGCAAAGCGTACCGGCAAGGACTGGATCGCCACATCATGGACAACTTGGTCATAACCGCGCTGAAGGAAGGTGGAATAGATCGCGGCAAAGGGCTTCATGCCATCGGCAGCGAGGCCCGCCGCAAACGTCACCGCATGTTGCTCGGCAATGCCGACATCATAGGTCCGGCCTGGAAACGCTTTGCCAAATACATCCAGACCCGTGCCAGAAGGCATGGCGGCGGTGATGGCGACAATCTTGTCATCTGCTTCGGCCAGTTTCACCAAAGCATCGGCAAACACGCGCGTATAGCTTGGCGCGTTGGGTTTTGCTTTGGCCTGTTCGCCCGTGACGACATTGAATTTGACGACGCCGTGATATTTGTCGTCGGCCGCTTCAGCTGGCAAATAGCCTTTGCCTTTTTGCGTTACGACATGGACGAGCACGGGGCGGTCTTCGATCTTCTTGGCGTTTTCTAGCACATGCACCAAGGCTTCAAGATCGTGGCCATCGATTGGGCCGACGTAATAGAAGCCAAGCTCTTCGAAGAAAGTGCCGCCCGTTGCCATCCCACGGGCAAATTCTTCAGCCTTACGGGCGGCTTCTTGCAAAGGCTTTGGGAAGACCGACGCCGCTTGCTTGCCGACTTTGCGCAAGGTGCGATAACCGGTGCCAGAGACAAGGCGCGCCAGATAATGGCTCATGCCGCCAACTGGGGGCGCAATCGACATATCATTATCGTTCAGGATGACGATTAAGCGCTTACTGGTCTCGGCGGCTTTGTTCATGGCCTCATAGGCCATGCCGGCCGTGATAGATCCGTCGCCAATCACGGCGACCACAACATTGTCGCCACCCTGCAAATCCCGGCTCGCACAGAATCCTAGAGCCGCCGAGATGGAGGTTGCAGCATGGGCTGCCCCAAACGGGTCATATTCGCTCTCAGTCCGCTTGGTGAAGCCAGAAAGGCCGCCACCTTGGCGCAGGGTGCGAATACGGTCGCGCCGACCTGTCAAAATCTTATGCGGATAGGCCTGATGGCCAACGTCCCAGATGAGAATATCCTTGGGCGTGTCTAAGACATGATGCAAAGCGACGGTGAGTTCAACAACGCCAAGACCCGCACCGAGGTGACCGCCCGTTACCGAAACCGCATCAATTGTCTCATTGCGCAAATCATCGGCAACTTCGCGCAATTCGCCAATATTGAGACCCTTGAGGTCTTTGGGAGACTTAATCTTATCGAGTGCAGGCGTAAAAGGCGGCATCTGTTTCTATTCTTATTGAGTCAAACAGAGCGGCTTTGCTCTATTCTAGTCTGTGTTAGCGGGCTTATGCACGACGTTGCGTAATCGTGTCGATGATTTCGTTCAGATAATGGGCCCGCGCGCCAAACATGGATAGATGCGCACGCGCTTGGTCTGCCAGTAACGTAACCCGCTGTTTGGCGCCATCAAGGCCTAAAAGGCTCACAAATGTGGCTTTTCCTCTGCCTGCATCTTTGCCTACCGCTTTGCCGACTTCTTCGGTGCTGCCTTCAGCGTCCAAAATGTCATCTGTGATTTGGAACGCCAGCCCTAAATCGTGCGCATAGGCCGACAAAGCGTGTCTGGCTTCATCGCTGGCGCGACCCATCAAAGCCCCCACTTCAACCGCATAAGTGATCAACATACCGGTTTTGAGGCGCTGCATCCGGGTGACAGCGGCAATATCATCGCCCAATTCCTCAGCAATCATATCCATCATCTGCCCGCCGACCATGCCGCGCGCGCCAGACGCCTCGGCCAAACGTCCAACCAAGGCAATGCGGATATTCGGGTCTGTATGGGTTTGGGGATCGGCCAGAATCTCAAACGCAATGGTCAAGAGCGCATCGCCGGCCAAAACAGCCGTCGCTTCATCATAAGCGATATGAACAGTTGGTCTGCCACGGCGTAAGTCGTCGTCGTCCATGCACGGCAAATCGTCATGGATCAGCGAATAGGTGTGGATGCATTCCAGCGCTGCTGCAACGCGTAACAAGCACCGCTCATCCACGCCAAATAGGCGGCCGGTTTCGAGTACCAGAAACGGGCGCAAGCGCTTGCCGCCACCCAGAGCGGCATAGCGCATCGCACTCATCAATCGGGCTTCAGGGCCCTGCACACGGGGAATCAACGTGTCGAGAGCAACCGTGATCCGGTCAGCTGTTTCTTCGAGTCGTTTTTCGAGATCGACCGCTAGGTCCATGCCCTTAGACCTTATCCAATGCGCGCAGCTTCAAGGCTAACACCTTGTGGGCTCTCAACAATTTGATCGACACGCATTTGGGCGCGTTTGAGGCGATCTTCGCAATGTGCTTTCAGAAGGGCACCACGCTCATAGAGGCTGATGGAGTCTTCCAAGCTGGCCTGACCAGATTCCAACTTGGCGACCAAGGCCTCCAGTTCTTCTAGGGCAGCCTCGAAACTCAACTCTGCGATTGCGGCCTGCATGGTTTCTGGTTCAACCGACATTACGACATCCCTCTATCGATTTCTTCCTAGACTGTGCAACGCCCATGGGCAACGAGGCAATCAGATTTAATGCGGCTTAGGCCGATAGACCCGGTGCGACCAGTGCGAGTCCCGCCCGTCATAGACGCAGACCCAGCCGTTCGCCAACAAATGCGGCCGCATCATGCGATTGAACCAACCATGCGCCAAAAGCCCGACACTTCCAGACTTTTGCGCCTCCTCGATCAGCCACTCCGCGGCCTTTTTCGCCCGTATTTCAGCTTCTTCTCGGCTCTCTTGACCACGATGATTCCCAAAGAACCATGTGATACGTGAAATCACGCCCCAAAAGCGCGGTCTGAACAGGATGAAATCTGGCAAGGCAGGCGGTGGCAAAGGGGCTTCGACGAACTGCGGATCGACAATGAGTTCGCGACCGGGTGCCGCCATCGCTGCAGTTTCAAGCGCGCGGCGCAAACTGGATGAGACAATGGTTTTGCAGGCCTGCAAGGCTTGGATCAGCCCATTAGGCACCACTTGATCTGCGGCGAGGCCACCCGCATCATACTGGGCCCACCAATCCAGATATTGAGTTGCATTAATCCAGATATGCCGATTCAAGGCCGGTCTGCCGTGACGCGCAATCACGATCATTGGCGTATCGCTTGACGCAACAGGCGGTGCTGGCCGTGGCGCAACACGGGAGTCTGCCTGTGATCCTAGATCATCCAATTTGGTTTCAAACACCCGCTATTTCGCCCCCAGAGCGTGGTTTGTAGTTTTGTAATGTCTGTACATGCGCCAAAACACATGCCGCTAAAGCCTGCAAGTGGTAGCCGCCCTCAAGAGTCGATACAAGTTTTCCCTGCGAGACGTCCAGTAATCGTTCAGTGATCCAGCGATAATC
>NZ_JBMLTR010000222.1:0-1260 GCF_049239865.1 Aquidulcibacter sp. | reverse complement strand
ACCGCGAAGTTCGCGAAGGCGACTGGTTGGACCGTCCAGCCGCTTATGTCGGCAACGGCTTTGCCCAATTGCATGACGATGGCCCACAAACCTCGACCACGTTCAGCCAAGAATTGCGCTTGACCTCGCCAAGCGGCAAGGCCTTGGAATATGTGGTTGGTGCCTATTATGCGAACGCTGAAACTGAGCGTGACTTCCGTCGCGACGTGATTGTTTGCTCCGCCTCGACCTTGGCGATCGACACCACCGGCCAGCGTCCTTGCTCGACCGCTACCGGCGTTTCGACCTTCGTGACCGCTTTCTCGAGCGCGAACTTTGGCTCTGAATCACGCAACGCCGCTTTGTTTGCAGACGGCAGCTATAAGGCAACCGAGCGCCTGTCGATTGTCGGTGGCCTGCGCTTCACCCAAGACAAGCTCAGCTACTACCACAACCGTATCCCTGCACCGATTGGCGGCCTGCCAGGCCTGCGCAACGATACCAGCGGCTTCAAAGGTAACACCAAAGAGGACAATGTCTCCGGTAAATTGGGTCTGAAGTACCAAGCTACCGACGATATCAACTTCTATTTGACACAGTCGCGTGGCTACAAGGGCCCAGCTTACAACGTCTTCTTCAACATGAACCCAACGGGTCTGAACGCCATTGAGCCAGAAACCGTGGATTCGACCGAAGGTGGCGTGAAAACGGCCTTTATGGACAACCGCGTGATCTTGAACTTCGCGGTTTTCCGCGCTGTTTATGAGAACTTCCAAGCCAACAACTTCGACACCTTGAACGGTGTAGTCATCACGCGTTTGACCAATGCTGGTAACGTGTCGACCACGGGCCTCGAGCTCGACTGGTTGATCCGCGCCAACAGCGGCCTGACCATCAATGGTGGTTTGGCCGTCACCGACGCCCAGATCGAAGAGTTCCGCGATGCCAGCTTGGTTCTGTCCTCCACCCGTCGGGGTGAGCGTTTGGCCCTGTCGCCACGCTTCAAAGCCTCGTTGGGTGCGAATTATGAGTGGGAACCTGAAGCGGTTCCAGGGATCATTCACTTGAATGGCCAGGTTTCCTACAGCAGCGACCAATTCTCCGACATTGGCGAGAACCCATTGCTGCGCATTCCTGAAACCACCATCGTCGATGCCTCGATTGGGATCAGCGACAAGCAAGACCGTTATCGCTTGACCTTGAACATCAAGAACTTGACCGACGAGAAATATGCATCGTTGGTCACGCCAGGTGGCCCAGGTGGTTCGCTTCGCTATCTGA
>NZ_JBMLTR010000221.1:0-1276 GCF_049239865.1 Aquidulcibacter sp. | reverse complement strand
GGGTGAAAATGGTCGGAGCGGCGGGATTCGAACCCACGACCCCTTGTCCCCCAGACAAGTGCGCTACCAAGCTGCGCTACGCTCCGACCTTTGTTCGCAAACAGGTGACTGTTGCGAGGCAGCGGCTATAGACGGCCAAAGGGTTTGCGGCAATCGCTGTTGTCAGAGATTTCTCACACAAGACCGCACCGCCAGAAGCTCTGCTTCAGGCTTTTGGCAAGTCCTTCGCAAATTCCAGTAAGATCAGATCATGGCCGCGGGTCATATTTGGGTCAGAATGGATATCGGCCATGGAAACACTTTGGCCCGTGGGGGCAAAGCCGCGCCGAGCATAAAAGGCGATCAGCTCGTCCCGCCCCTCAATGACGGTCATAATCATGCGGGTCGCGGCGAATGAGCGGCAGGCTTCAGCTTCTGCCGCTAGCATCAAAACCTTACCAACCCCCCCACCCTGGAGCGAAGGCTCGACGGCAAATTTGCCGAAGCTGCAGGTATCGGGTGCCTCGGTCAGATGCTCGATATCCGCACAGCCAATCAGCTTCCCCTCGCCATTTTTGGCAATCAACAGGCGGTGATGCGGGCTTTGCAGAACCTGATCTATGGCTTCAGGCGTGATGCGCTCCCCATCGATTAAGTCGGCCTCAGACGTCCAACCTTGCCGGCTCTCTTCGCCGCGATAGGCGCGCTGCATCAAGGTCACAATCGCATCCCGATCGGTGGGCGTGGCAAGTCGAATGGTCAAAGCTGACATGGAAAAGGCCTTCGGGTCAGGATTAGGAAGCGCGGCGCTGGAAGGCTGCGACAGCAGACAAGATCGCCTCCGCGCGCTCCAGCTTTTCAAGCGCAGCCAGCAGTCGAGCTTGACTGGCCTCGCCAGAGGCTGGGGTCGCAGGGGCAGTTGCAGCGGGCGATTGGGCTTCGCCTGAGGTCACAGGCGACAGCGGGTAGACCGGGCCACGGGCAGCCGCACCCAAAGCCAAAGCTTCAGGATTGGCGGTAACTGGCGGCAGAACATCTGGTTGCGCACCAGCACCACGGGCGCGGACAAAGCCGACGCCTTGGTCTTTCAGAACTTTCTGAACGCCTTTGAGCTGATAGCCATCTTCTTGCAAAAGCGCGCGGATACCGCGCAACAAGGCCATATCTTCAGGCCGATAGTGCCTGCGACCCCCTGCCCGCTTTAACGGTCGTAATTGGGGAAACTTGCCTTCCCAGAAGCGCAAGACATGGGCAGGCACATCCAAGAGCTCAGCAGCCTCGGTAATTGTCCGAAAGG
>NZ_JBMLTR010000220.1:0-6254 GCF_049239865.1 Aquidulcibacter sp. | reverse complement strand
GGTGGTGAAGATACCCAAGCAGAAGGTGACAAAGCGACAGGAGATAGTGCCTGTCCCTGTTAGCAAGGACGCGCCACCTAATAGGCCAAAGTCGAAGCCGCTTGTGACCAAGGATGATCTCACCTCGGGGACTGCGCGTCTCAAGCGTGCGTTGGCCAAGCGGACCGGCGGCACGTCACCCTCCCAACCTAGTCTGAACTGAGGGCATACTTATGACCACGCGCAAGCAACTCACCCTCCATCTTGATGACACCACTGCCCGCGCACTTGACCACGAAGCCAAACTGCGCGGTCTCACCCTCTCTCGCGCCGCCAATGATGCCCTCAAGCGCGTCCTCATCCATGACCGCGCTGACGCCATCGCCGATACCATCAAGGCGCGGCTTGATCGGTTGGATCAGCGGGATCTCGCGAGGGGGCAGGACATGGCCATCCTACGCGAAACCCTCCTCGCGTTTGTCCGCGTCTGGTTCACCTATGCAGGACCTCTCGAGCGCGAGGATGACGACGATCAGGCTGAGGCACTGTTTGATGCGTTTCTTGATGAGGTGGCGCGTGGGGTGCGGGGGTGAGGTCATCCCGATAAAACTTGTAGCAGAGCGCTTCGGATGAGAATGTCTTCGGTACGCGGCGTTGAGATAACGTCTCTTGCGCTTGGCTATTTCGCCTTGCGCTGATGACGGTTAGAATCTTCCGCGCTTTCGAGCCAAATAGTAGATAGTTGGGCCATATATGATAATAGTGGCACCGAACTGCAATTATTGGAGTGGGGAGAGAGATCTTGAAGCCGCTAGATATCTCAAATGCCAAGAACCCCGACTTAGCCGCATCAATGACGCCATGCGCAGAGCGGCGGCGGCTGCCCGCAAGATTGCCATGCAAACTGGGACTGGGATCGTTCTGAGCGAAAATGGAAAGACGGTGCGTTTCTCAGCCGAACAATTGCGGAGGCAATATCCAACCGAGAGCGCCCTTTGACCTGATTGTTGGCGCTTTGGAACTGGCTAATTAGCTTTGGTTCAATAACTAAAATCATCTCTTCGAAACTAAGCCAAAGTCAGCCCATTGGTACGCGGCTGACCTAGGTATGCTCGGTTTTGGCGGGCTAAGTCCATCGCAGCCGGTTGCCGCTCGCGATGCCTCGGCCCTAAGTTTTTGCATCTAGTCTAGTTGGAAGTGTGGAGAGCCGACCCCAAAATTGGCGGGATTTTCCATAAATGGCGATGAGACTTTCGTATCAGAGCGGATCTAAAATCTATCCACAAGTCGCTGCAGCTTGCCGTAAATTGTCTGTTTTCCACGGACCATACACGGACCCAAAACCAAAATTGCTCCGTATTCGGAGCAAAAAATCAGCTAAGTCTTTGATTTAATGGTGGGCGCGACAGGGATTGAACCTGTGACCCCTACGATGTCAACGTAGTGCTCTCCCGCTGAGCTACGCGCCCGCCGTTACGGCGTTCAGACTGCTTTGAGGATCAGTCCGTCAGGAAGGCGGGTTCATAGCGGACGGGTGGCGGGCCTGCAAGGGGCAGCGGCAGGCGCGTTGCAGGGGCAAGGCTGCTTGGCGCCAAGGCTCGGTTCGGTTCATATGTCGGGCTGGCAGGTTGCGCGGTGACAGAGGGCCCAAGAGATGATTTCTGCGTTAGATATTTTCCGCATCGGCATCGGCCCCTCCAGTTCGCACACGGTCGGACCGATGCGGATCGCCGCCCGCTTTCTAGCTGATCTAGATCGAGTAGGCGTGTTAGGCCAAGTCGCGCGTCTGTCGGTTTCCTTGCAAGGATCGCTCGCCTTTACAGGCACCGGCCATCGGACGCCGGAAGCTGTTTATTTGGGGCTTCTGGGATTTAAGCCTGAGACAACAGCCCCTGAAGAGGCTGAGGTGGCCTTGAAAGCTTTACTTGCGACCTCTGAATTACGGCTCTCCTCCGGCCAAAGCATCGCCTTTGATCCAGTCGTGGACTTGATCTTTGATTATGAGACGCCACCGAAACTGCATCCAAATGGTATGGCGTTGCGGGCCTTTAATGGTGCGGGCCAGCTTCTTTCCGACCAAACCTATTACTCAACTGGCGGTGGCTTTATCGCCAGCCAACGGCAATTGGAAACACCTTTAGCCAATGATCTGGTCGGCGGTGGCCCGGAAGGGCCGTTTGCCTTCACGTCAGCGGCACAGCTTTTGGAATTATGCGAAGAACACGGCCTATCCGTTGCAGAAGTCCTGCTTGCCTGTGAGGATCGCAAGCGTGATCGAGGCGAGACCTTGGCCGCCCTCGACGCGATTGCGGAAGCCATGGCGGCGTGCATCGCGCGTGGCTTGGTCCAAAAAGGTATTTTGCCAGGTGGCCTGCAGGTGCGCCGCAGAGCACCTGATCTCTATGAGAAGCTGACAAGCTCACCTCAGTCCAATGAGCGCGAAGCTTTGTTCGACTGGCTCAATGTCTATGCCATGGCGGTGAATGAGGAAAATGCGGCGGGTGGCCGGGTGGTGACGGCCCCAACGAATGGTGCTGCCGGGATTATTCCAGCGATCTTGCGCTTTTACTTGCTCGACGCCAAGGCCCCACCTTCTGCGGTCCATACCTATTTATTGACGGCGGCAGCTATCGGCATCCTTTATAAACAACGCGCCTCTATCTCGGGGGCAGAGATGGGCTGTCAGGGTGAGGTGGGGGTGGCTTGCTCGATGGCGGCAGGTGGGCTGGCTGCTGTGTGGGGCGGCAGTCCATCGCAAGTGGCCAACGCCGCTGAAATCGGGATGGAACATAATCTGGGTCTAACCTGTGACCCGGTAGGCGGCTTGGTGCAAATTCCCTGTATCGAGCGCAATGCGCTTGCAGCCGTGAAAGCCGCCAACGCTGCCCGTCTAGCGCTGCAGACAGATCAACCGGCGCGCGTCACCTTGGATCAGGTGATTGAGACGATGCGACAAACCGGACTGGATATGTCCTCGAAATACAAAGAGACCAGTCTGGGTGGGCTTGCCGTGAATGTCGTTGAATGTTGACTTGCTGCTCTGGTCGGGCCTGGGTAGCGGGAAAACGACAGGCAGGACAACGCAATGAATTTGGATCTACCACACGGCATGAAGCGGGCAGAGGCTGCGGATTGGCAGCAATTAGGTGCCATCACGGCTGAAGCTTTTTATGAAGACCCGGTCAATCGCTGGATATTTGGAACACCAAAGACCTTAGACGCCGTTTTTCCACTCTTGGCGCGAAACCATTATCTTAAGCATGGCTTTTGTCACATGATTGGGGACGGTGGAGCCGCGATGTGGTTGCCGTCGGGCGCGCCGTCAGAACTGTCTGTCTCGGCCATTGTTCAGGTTGCTTGGGCCTTGTTGGCGACAGGATCGCCCGGCGCAATTGCCCGCGCTTTGGATGCCGGAGACCGCATGCAAGCCCATCACCCTAAAGAGCCACATCTTTACCTATTTACTTTGGGCACGCGGCTCGCCAATCGCGGCAAAGGCCTTGGTAAGGCACTATTTGCGCCGGTTTTGGCCGAATGTGATCGGACGGGGACGGCTGTTTATTTGGAGAACTCTAATCCGAATAATGAGGGCTTTTATCGATCTCATGGCTTTGAGTCACAAGGATATTTTCCGTGCGGCCAAGATCGAGGCGGCCAAAAGGCACCCCTCTTACAAATGATGTGGCGGGCACCGCGCGCGCCCTCCGCTTGAGGAAACCGGTGGCAGTGACGTTTTGACTCTGAAGCGCGCTTACCCCCGGGAAGCACTGACGCCTTTGTGATAAAAAAAGTCAGCTAGATATATCATTTTAATTTGAAACTGACGGGATTTCTGCCAAAAGCAACCTAACGGCGTCGGGTGCTGCTTTGCGGTAGCACGCCCTTGATTAGGCGCCTTTGCACGGCCCCATTGGGGGCCGTTTTTGCGAGCAACGGGGGTATTCGAGTACATGCTTAGAAATAATCACAAACTAGCCCTTGCCGTTACGGCAAGCACCATCGCGTTGATAGTCGGCGCGCCTGGCGCGGCTTTTGCGCAGACGCCAGCCACTGCGACGGATGAAGCCCCCCGGGTTGAAACCATCATCGTAACCGGGTCGCGCATCCAGACGGCGGCAAACCGGGCCATTTCCCCTGTTCGCGTGATTGATTCAGAATCGATCCGCGCGACCGGTCTGATCGATATCGACGAAGTATTGAAGCAACAGAACCAATTTTTGCCGTCAAACGGTGCGACCACCAACCCAACCCTGTTGGAATCCCATGGTGCCTCTACGCTGGACATGCGTGGTTTGGGCCAAAACCGCACGCTCGTGTTGGTCAATGGTCAACGCGTGACGCCAAATGGCTTCCGTAACTCTGCAGACGTCAACTCCATTCCTTCGGCTTTGATCTCGCGCATTGAAACCCTGACGGGCGGCGCAGCTGCCGTTTACGGCGCAGACGCGGTTGCGGGTGTGACAAATTATATTCTGCGCGACAATTATGAAGGCCTTGAAGTCGCCCTGAATGGCGGCATCTCTGAGCAAGGTGACGCGGAGAGCTATAGCATTGGCATCACCGGCGGGATGAACTTCTTTGAAGATCGCGCCAATATCGTCTTGCACGCCAGCTATGCCGATCGTGGTGACCTGAAGCGCGAAGATCGTGCTTGGGCGCTGCCCGAACTGAATGACGCAGGTCAGTTCATCCAGACATTCCCGACCGCAGGCGGCGCGTTCACGCGTTGGACTAACGCCACCACCGCGCCAGCCGGGACCGCTGCCCCGACGTTTGCTTATGCGGCAGATGGCACCTTGGGCACCACGGCTGGCACCCAAGCCTTCTCGCAATTTGAAGCGTTCCAGAACCCAAATGACCGCACCAATGCGGCCATCTTCGGCACATTCAAGTTGGCCAAATGGGCTGAATTCTATGGCCGTGGCACCTATTCGCTGATCAATAACACCAGCCAACAAGTTCCCGTCCGCTCGAACGGCAACACGGCAGGTGTCCTGCCTGCAGTGGCTGGTGGCGCCAACATCGTCACGCAAGGCGATGTGTTGATCCAACGCACCAACCCATTCCTGACCCCGCAGATCCTATCGATCCTGAACCCAGCTGGCGGTACGTCATTGTTCAATTTGAACGCGGCTGGCACGGGTCCAGGAACTGACGCCGCCCGCTTCCGCGTGTCGAAGACTTTGTTGGAACTCGGACCGCTCATTGATGAGACAGAGCGGACCAGCCACCAAGTCGTCGTCGGCGTCCGCGGTGAGCTGACCGACAATATCAAATACGACCTGTCCTATGTGACCGGCAAAAGCATTGAAGAAGTCCAGCGCATTGGCTGGGGTTCGTGGAGCCGATTCCAACAAGCAACCAATGTCACCAGCGTCGGCGGTCAAGCGGCTTGCGTCAATGCATCGAATGGCTGCGTGCCCTTTAACCTGTTCGGCCCATCGGCTGCTAGCGCCGCCGCGGTAGCTTGGATCAATGGTGACACCAGCGAATTGTTCAACAAGCGTAATCGTCATCAAGACATTCTGTCCTTGAACATTTCAGGTGACACCACCGGCTTGTTCAGCTTGCCCGGCGGTCCTGTCGGCTGGGCTTTGGGGGCAGAGCGTCGCGAAGAGTTTGGTAACTCAGTCTTCGGACCACGCGCCTTCACCCGCGATACGTTGCATACCCAAGGCGCGCGCGCCAATTTGATCGCTGACTTTGAACTCACCGAATATTACGGCGAATTGCGTCTGCCACTTCTGGCTGACAAGCCCTATTTCAAGCAGTTCGACGTCGAAGCCGCTGGCCGCTGGAGCGACCATTCCCGTTCGGGTGACTATGACACCTGGAAGCTGGGTGTGAACTGGGCCGTCAATGACACCATCCGTCTGCGCGGTTCGAAGCAAACGGTTGTGCGCGGCCCGAACATTGGTGAATTCTTCGGTGCAGCCGTGGAAGCGCCAATCACGGGTACTGGTCGCCCAACCGATTATTGCTCCGATCCCGTGCGTTTCAACGTGCCCGCGGCTCTCTGTACCGCGCTCGGCGCACCCTCGACCCCCGGCTATATCCCCGTCGTCGGTACTGCTTTGCCGCTGATCGACAATGCGGTTGCGGTTCAAGGCGGTGGCGAGGCCATTAAGCCAGAATCGGGTGAGACTTTCACCTATGGCTTTGTGTTCACGCCACAATTCATCCCAGGCCTCTCGGTCGTGGTTGATTATTACAACATCCAGATCGACGACGCGATCGGCTCGATTACGCCGATCCAATTGATGGATAGCTGCTAT